>JANYEP010000247.1 GCA_025363075.1 Chitinophagaceae bacterium
CAACATTACTGTTACTGTATATGTAGTGGTAACTGTTGGACTAACTGTTATTGCCTGTGTTGTTGCTCCTCCATTACTCCAACTCCAAGATGTTGCATTACCCCCATTCTCTGTTAATGTTACACTAGTTCCCGAACCAGAGCAAATAGTTGTAGCACCTGTAACTGCTATTCCTGCCAATGGTGTTGTAACTGTTATTACTTTTTGAGCAGTAGTATAAGATAACCCACTATTAGAACAAGTAATCACACAGATGTAATAAGTTGTTGCACTTAAATTACCAGTTGCTTGAGTAGCATTAGTTCCAAGAGTAGTTGAATAAGGGCCACCCGACGTTGTTGATGAAGACCATTGATAAGTAATATTAAGGTCGGTATAGGTTGTACTTAATGATAATGTGGTACTACTTCCTGAACAAACAGTAGATGCTGCAGCATTAACCGTTGAACTTGCAGGAGTGCCAGCACAAACTGGCAATGCTGTAAAATTACCAGCATCTGCTCCAATATCAACTGGTGTTAAGCCTGAACGGGTTTGTCCATCAAAATCATTTGTTACACCAACATCAACTCCGCTCGCTTCTGCCGCACTTGCAAGAGATGAACTTATATGTAAGTCAGGTGTTGATGCAGTTGGAGCCGAAAACTGAGGATTGTTGTTAGAACTTGCCGCATCTTGCCCAACTGCTGTTTTCCAAGCAGCTAAACTTACCACATCTGCCGAATTAAAAAATCCAAATACAAAGCCACTGCCCGAACCATAATAAATATTATTATTAATGGTTAAGCCAGTTGGATTTGCTGTAGTTCCGCCAACTCGTACAGTATAATTTTTTCCTGTTGCACCACTATTACTTCTTTCATTTTCAAATATATTATCTCTAAATGCTCTTGTATTAATTGTTTGTGTGCTGTTAAAAGCAAACGAAGGACCAACCCCAGCAGTAGGAGAACCTCCTATATAAACACTATTATGATAAAAATTATCTGTACCTAAGGGTTCATTAATACCACTAATACCAGCTGTAGAGCCAGTACCTATTGCATTGGTTACACCAGCACCCAATGTAATCATATTGTTTTTATACAGTGTAGTACCGCCAGCTACTCTAATACCATTTATCTCTGCAGCTGTGCTAGTGGTAGAGGATGTTAAACCATATATTAAGTTTCTTTCTACAAGGTTTGCTGTGCTACCCGTAAACTGAATACCTGTTACAACTGTTGCTGCTGAAGCATTTGAATTTGATAAGTTATAAATAACGTTTCTGCTTAAAGTATCATTTGATGAACTACTTGATATCACGATACCAGCTATAGATGCAGAAATTGTTGTTCCAGTTCCACCCGCAACTGTCATATTTCTAACAGTATCATTTATAAAATTTCCAATAGGGCTACTGTTTAATATGCCGTTCACAATGGTTCCTATAGCTGTTGAGGTAGAGTTGATTGAGTTAGCAATTGTACCACCAACAATATTATTATTACAAACCCAAGTAACTGAAGTACTTGTATTACAACGAATACCATAAATATTTGAAGCTCCTGTACTCGAGTTAGCAGCCGTGATACCACCAATTTTGTTATTATTAGTCGTCCAATTGCTAGAACCAAAGTTAAAAATACCAATTACATCACTAGCAGATGAAGAACTTGAAGTATATGTAATACTACCAGTTGCTGTCATACTACCAATTGTGTTTCCTGTAACATCTCCAATAGTTGATAAGCCACCACTAACATATATACCTCTAAAAGCTGCTGTTGAACTTGTACCTGATATTGCTCCCGATATTGCAATACCTGCAATGGTATTTCCCTGAACACTTGTAGCAGTAGTTGTACCTACGGATAAAAATATAGGTATAAATAAAGAAGATGATGAAATACCCACAAAATTGTAAATACCAGTACCAGTGCTTGATGCAAAGCCAATCGTATTTCCTGTTATTTGATAACCATTACCAGAACCATTATTAATGCTTATTGCCCTGTGTGCAGAAGCTGTAGTTTGGGTTCTTGTTGCTGTTTGGTAAAATTTATTATTTGATATAGTAAGGTTTGTGCTACCACTATTCAAATCAATACCTGCCGAAGCTACAGCAGCACCAAAGTAGTCGAAAATATTATTATTGTTAATAGTGATACCACTATTTGCAGTTCCAGGATCAGTGTTGGATGAACCGCTAAAATATATACATTTTGTTGGTAAATTAACACCAGCTGGCCCTAGGTTACAATTAGAAATAGTATTACCATCATTTCCAGTTGTAACAGCAGCAGAGCCAAACCAGATATTACCACCATTTGTTGCAACAGCCATTGTTGATGAGCCTAAAATAGAACAGTTGGTAATGGTATTATTGGTAGCATCCGTTTGAAAACGAATGGTACTTGTTCCACTGGTTGCCGAAACAGTTGTATTAGAAATGGTGAGTGAATTACTTCCCGTATTTAAACCATTGATTGTTACATTATCTGCTCCATTTAGGTCTATCATTGGAGAACCTGCTGTTGTGGCTGCAGTAATTGTTCTTGCTGCACCTCCTGTTGGTTGAATACTAATTGTAGTATAAGAAGCAGATCCACTTCCTGAGGCATTTAATACAATCGATGCTGTACCCTCAGTTGTATTTGCAGAAACGCCAATAGTAATAACTCCTTTATGCGTACCAAGATTGATAGCATCAAAAGCTCCTTTTAAAGTTGCATAAGATGTACTTGCCGTTCCTACTGTGGCAGTAACATCAATTTGGGATTTAGCTGTTGATAATGATACAAAGCTTAAAACTAAAATGATTAGTTTGAGTTTGAATTTACCAAACTTAAGTTGCGTTGGTGTAGTTGTTTTCATACTTGTTGTTTTTATTGATGATTATTAATATTGTTGCTATAATACGATTCAGGCGAATCGACAGTTTTTACTTTTTGTTTACGCGGTATTTATTATAAAAAATTACTTTCATCTCTAAAGATGTTTTAAACGATTCTACCATTAATTTAATATTAAGTTTATGTTAATAAATTACGGGGCTGTGGATCTATGCCTATTTCATCAAACTAAAAAATTGCTGACCACTATTTATTTTTTTTCTTCCCTCGTAAATCAACATAAGTAATTAATAATTGCAAAAGCTACCTATTGGCAATACGATTTATTACTATTATACCAAAAAAGGTCACACTTAAAAATATTCGCCTTTAGCAACTTTTTATAACAAAAACGCCTCAATGATTTAAGAATTACTGAGGCGTTTTTGTTATTGATTTATTTAAATAAACTACTGCTTATCTACAAATAAATTTGCAGGTATATACTCAATACCATCACCTTTTAGTGTGGCTGTAAAGTACCCAGATTTATTAATATCTGCACTTATTTTAACCTCTACCTTGTTAGTTCCTTTAGTTGCACTAATAAATTGAGTTTTTACAATTCTACCAGTAGCCACATCTGTAATATTCAATAACAATGGCATTGCTACTTTACTATCAAACTTAACTGTAAATTTATTGCTTGCAGGGTTTGGATAAAGTGTTAAAGCATTTGAAACTTCATCAACAATAGTTGGATTTATAACAACTGCTGGTTTAGCAGCAAACCTTACATTGCTAAGCGTAACATTCATTGACACGACACCACCATTTTTATTAATAAAACTAAAATTAACTACTGAAATATCATTTGCATTTAATGGTTCACCATACTTACTTGATTTGAATTTGCTAAAATCTATTTCATAATCCTGACTACCATTCACAGGCATTGTGTAGCTATATTGATCGTCCCAATTGGTAATAGATTTTTTCACCAATGTTACTGTAATAGCATTTGCAGCTGTTGTATTTGCTGTAAATAATAAACTATTATAAGCAGTATAATCTTGCTCTACTCCACCACCCATTGTGGTTTTATAAATAGAAATATAATCTTTGGTAGTAGCTGCTACAGAAACATTTCTAAACAATCGAAGTTCATTAGCTTTTGTAGCAATGTTACTTTCGTTGAAAATATTAAAACTATTAACAGAAGTAGTAGTGTTATCATAGCTCACACTCCAAGTACCATCACTTAAATAAACCAAATCAACAAGTTTACCATTCATATACATATATACGCTTGACTCATAAAAATCAGCAACAGGAACTTGTAGTTGATTTATTGAAGCAGCATTTAATGTAAACGGAACTTGACGATATGTTTCAGTAGCGTTCTCATTAATCTTTTCTTTTATGCTAAAATAACCACTTGTAAAGCTTGTTTGATTTTGAATTGTTAGGTTTAATTGTTGTCCATCTCTCTTCCCTTTCATTACAAAAGTGCTTGGTACGTCTTTAGGAACTGAAGGTATTATAGTTCCATTAAGTTGCAGTTTAGCAATAATGTCCTGAGCCATTGATTGTACCATAGCACTACTAATTGCCCATAACTGGAAGTTAAACAACTTCTCACTCGGTTGATAATTATCGGTAAACCAGTTGCTTTGAAGCGTAATATTATTATTGTAAGAATTTATACCCGCACTTAGGTTAATTGTATATTCTATCTCACCTGTTCTTTGTCTTATTTTATAAATGAGTAAATCATAACCACTAACATTTACTGTACTTACATCTTCTAATACTGCACCTTTTAGTCTATCACAAATTGGTTTGGTATGTTCATAAATACCACCTAAAGTTTTAGTACCAAAAGAAACGGCTTTAGTAACAAAATTATCAGTGTAGTCAATTGCAAGCACTTCAATTGCATTAGTGATAGCTGTTAAATCTGTTGGTGTAGTAATTAAAGAAAGTGTAGTGTTTGCAACACTTGCAGGCGATAAATCTGCTAAAGTTAAATTATTTACACCATTCACTACAGCACCACTATTGTGTACAAACGGAGTTGCTGTTGTTAAATTAATTTGTGCAGATTTACTTGTTACTGCTGCTCCATATAATCTTTTTGCAATTACATCTCCAAGGCTTTTCGTTTCTACACCACCACCACCACCACTTGATACAGAACAAACTCCTCCAGCAGTTACAATAGTTGCAGCCGATTGTGCAGACCAGCAGCCAGAGCCATTTGTTGCTGCCAAAGTATAGCTACCAGCAGCAGTTACTGTTAAACAAGATGATGTTCCGTTTGGAGCAGCAATTGCAACCCCATTCAAATACCATTGATAATTACTATAGCCCCAAACAGCAGGACAAAGTTGAATACTTCCTCCAATGCAAACATTTGTTCCATCAGGAGTGGCAACTGTTGGTGTTGTAGCTGCATTTACAGTTAAAGTAATTGAGTTACTTACTGCACTGCTACAAGTTCCCACTGTGTAAACAACAGTGTAAGTGCCAGAAGCTGATGCTGAATATGTTTGATTAATTGCACCAGGGATTAGTATTCCATTCAAATACCATTGATTACCTGTTGCAGAAGATGAAGTTAAAAGAAGGCTACTTCCATTACAAATTATCGTTGAACCACCAGCACTGATTGATGGTGTAGCAAGGTTACAATAGTAACCTGCATCAACAGTAGTGTTGTCTTTGTCTTGACCAGATAAAGCAGGATTAATTGTAACAACTCCACTATTTCCTGTGCTTGTGTTAGCATCACTGTTGCCATCAACCATATCAGCTTGATTAGCTATTGTTAAACCACTTCCGCTGTTTGAAGTTGGGAATTTAACATAGTAATCACCTGCAGAAACATTGTTGAAGATATAGTACCCAGAGTTTCCTGCATTGTTTGCAGTTACAGTAGTTGCTACAAGAGTATTAGTTGTTGCATTATACAATTGAACTGTAACACCATTAATACCATTTGAAGCTGGTTCGTTTTGCAAACCATCACCATTGGCATCATACCAAACATAATTACCAATACTTCCATATCCAGCAATTACAGTTAAAAATAAGGTATCTGTTTTACACATTTGAGGCGTTGTGCCATTACAAACAGTAACAACCACTGTATCTAATCCTGTAAAACCAGGGTTTGGTGTATATGTATATGCACCATTTGAACCAATTGTAACAACTCCATTACTTGGATTTTTAACAGGTGTTGTGTTTACAGTTAAAGTTGTTCCACTTGGGTCGCTATTGTTGGTATTTAAATTTCCACTCACAGGTACATCTTGCGTTGTAACTGCAAAATCGTTATTAGTTATAATGTTTGGTAATATTTTTATAAATAAAGTATCATCAAAACAAACATCTGGTCCAGGAACTGGTGGCGTTCCACAGTATTGCACCACTACAATATCATTTCCACTATATCCATTATTTGGAGTGTAAGTATAATTTCCAGCTGCATCAATACTAAAACTACCGTGACTTGGATTTACACTTGGGGTTGTATTAAAGTGTGTTGTATATCCTGGAGGAAAATAATTATTTGAACCCATATTACCACTTACTGGTGTATTGATTGGTGTTGTAACAGAATCGTTCATTACTGCAGGTGGTGTACAATTTGTTGATGATACAGTAATAGCAACAGTATCCTTACAACCAGTTGCAGCAGTTCTTACAACATAATAAGTACCAGCAGTACTTGCAGTAATAACACTTGTAAAACTTGAGTTATAAAAATTAGTATAACCTGGTCTTGTGTATAGCGATGCAAAAGTTTCGGTTAAAGGACAAATACTTGCAATTGTTGTGTCAGGTGGATAAACACAAGATGCTAATGAAACATTAATGTAAGTATCTGTTGTTCCAGAAACTGGACAGCCAAAACCATCAAATGCAGCAGGATTACTACCTGTTGTAATCATATTTCCAGAAATCAAACCTGTGCTATGAGCATAAGCTCTGTTGACAATTACATTATCGCATTTCAAAATGAAACAATCATCTTCGGCTGTTACTTTATATTTAATTACTGTGCTATCAACACCAGTTGGACTATTACCAACTTTACCACCTGTTGAACCATTTGCACCTGTACCAACCCTGAAAGTTAGTTTATGCGTTACAGCATTAAAGTCTGCTTGATCATCAGCTGTAGCATCGGTTTTTGTACCTAAATTTTGACCGTGAGTTATTTTTATAGAACCAGGAACAAACTTAGCAGTACCTCTAACAGAATCTGTTAAAAAAGTGTTGATTGAAGTATCTGATCCAATATTGTAAACTGTTAAAGTGTATTCTAAAGTATCACCAGGAGCTACTGTTCCTAAATATTTATCTACACCAAATCTATCTCTAACTTTTTTATCAACTCTTAAGTCTGGTTCATAAACATCAATGGCAGTAGAAATTTCCTGCACCAAATAAGTTTCGCCACCAGTTGTTAGTTTTAAAGTTGCAGTGGTATTTGAATTTCCTAAATAAGTTTTTGCTGCATTATTTGGTTGAAAAATATCAGCATCCAATCCCATTGTATTTCCTAAAAATGGTTTGCGATAAGGAGTGGCAATACCATTATTTGAAACAGTGCTATTAAACACATTGCTTGATGTATTCATAGCATCAGAGATATTTATAAAAGGTCCACCATTTCCACTAAACAACATTTGGTCACCAGTTAAACCTCTGTCACCATCATGAACATAAGTTCCTAATTCAAAATTTACAGGACCAGTTGGTGGTGTTAAAAATCCTGTAACAGGAACATTAACAACATTAGAACCGCTAACATTAGCTAAGCCATCAAACACAGTAAGTTGACGCATATTTTGAAGTTGATTACCATAAACAACTACAATTGTCCAACTACCCCAGTTATTTGATGAACCATTATTTATAAATGGAACATTAGCTACTGTAAATCTTGCATTTGTTCCTGCTGCTGTTACAATAGATGTGATGTCTTTAAAATTATGGTAAGAAGTGTAACCAGTTGTATTAAGCTGTGAATTATCAGCACTAATATTTTGGTATGCACCACTATTTACTTTTATTTTAATATTATTTCTCGTTGGTGTAGTAGCAGCATTGCCCATTGCACCCCAGTATAATCCAGCCCAAGTAATTTGAGAACAATTTGGCAAAGACAAACTATCGCTTGAAGATTGAAATGTAGAAGCATCGCCATCTATATCTACATATACTTGATTAAAATCGTTGTTGTTAGCAGTACCTGCTGGTGCTACAGCAGTTGCACCAGTTTGGCAAGCTCCACCAGATGTTTGAGGATTAGAACTACAACCTGTAGCCACGTTAGCAAGATAGACAATGCCACCTTTTTGCGTTACCTGAAAACGTTTGGTAAATGGAGTTACAACTTGCGAATTTGCGTAGAACGAAACAAAGAAAAGAATAGTACAAATGTGTAAAATGTGTTTCATAAAATAAAGGTTATTAACAAAAATAGGGGAACTTATTTAACCAAAAAAATATTTTCATTTTAATAACTATTAGGTAAAAATAGCCTTAAGAGCTAATAATAAAAAAGCCTTCGATGTGTTGCAACATCGAAGGCTTTTTGCTCACAGCGAGATAAAGCTAATTTATTTGCTACTCACAGCATTATTGTGCTGCCATTTGCCTGCAAGTTTTAGGGTTTTTTCAATTACATCTCTTGCACATCCTTTGCCCCCAGCAACAGGAGAAATGTATGTTGATATTTCTTTTATTTCATCAACTGCATCTGCTGGGCAGCAAGGCAAACCAACAGCCTGCATTACCTCAAGGTCTGGCATATCATCACCCATAAAAAGAATTTCTTTTTTTTGCAATTGATATTTTGCAATAAATGTATTCAACACCTCAAGTTTATTGGAAATGCCCATAAACACTTCGGTTATTCCAAGCAGATTAAATCTTTCAATTACTTCTTCAGATTTTCCACCAGAAATGATAGCTACGTGGTAACCTTTTTTTACAGCTAGCTGCAAAGCATAACCATCTTTTACATTCATTGTTCGTGCCATTACACCATTTGGCAAAATAGTTAAATCGCCTGTGGTTAGCACGCCATCAACATCAAAAACAAATGCTTTAATGGTGTTGAAATTTTGAAGAATATTCATTGATTTGTGGTTTGGGTTTATGGTAGGTTAACTGTAAAGCGTCAACTATTTTTTTTGGTTATCTCTCCATTCGTAAACCCAACTACTTTGTATCATCTCAAGATGCCCTTCATTGCTTTGTTCTTTGGTTCCTTCAAAGTTTGGCAGCGATAAAACCCATTCAAGCAAATTGGTAAATCTTACCCTGTAAATCTTACTTTCGGTAAAATCATCACCAAACTTTTCGTAAAGTTTTTGAGCTATATCTTCATAGTCGTTCCAATGTATCGGTGGTTCAAACATTTTTTTAATATTAATTGTTAGTTGTAAAAATGACTAATGACTTTCTGACTTAAAAATTATTCTCCCAAAAATTGAGATTGATCAGGTACGGTAATTTCAATATCACCACTACCCTTTTGCAAAATACATTGACAGCCTAAACGACTGTTAATTCTTGGGCTTACTGCTCTATCAATAAAATCTTCTTCTCTGTCGCTTAATTCCTCTAAATAATCCATTCCATCATTTACATATAAATGACAAGTACTGCAAGCACACACTGCTCCACAATTGTGATGAAGTTCTATTTTATTATCCAAAAGCACTTCAAGCAAACTATCGCCAATTGCACTTGATTGGATGGTGGTAGTAGCTAATCCTTTTTGTTCAAAATTTATTTTAATGTTATACATAAATCAACGTTGTGAAATGTAGTTTTGGGTGAATGTTTTTGTTAATTAAGTTTGCGAAAATATCTTAAAGAGTGTTGCTGCAACTACGGTTTGAGGAAATATAAATAAACTATTTCTCTCTCTTCCCCATAGGAAAAGTGAAGCCAAGGTTCAATATCATTTCGTAAGTGCCAAACCTTTGTCTTGCTGTTCCTTTGTAAACCTTCAATCCACTGTAAGATGCATAATCAAGTTTGTTGCAAAACTCAAGATAAACATACTTGTAAAAGGTAGCTCTCAAGGCATATTCTGCACCAACATTCCATCCACCAAATTGAAAGCCCTGTTCATTATTTTTTCCAAACAAAGTGTTTTGAACGTGTGGAATTACTGGACCAATTCCAAATTTTCCCAATCCATCCAATTTAAAATTGCCACTTTTGCTGTTGTAATAATTCCACCTTTTTACAATATTGAACAACAAAAAATTTGCTCCATTATTTAAGTAATAAGCAAAGCCACTATCGGCTCTAAAGTCAATTAAAGTATCTACTTGTCTATTGTTTAGTGTACCTTTTAACCTTACTTGTTGCTCTTGAAAAATGTATTTTGTGTGGTCAAAATTTATCTCAACACCAAGATTCTTTTTCTTGTTGAAAAAATATCCAATTCTGTAGTTGTATTGTGGAATTGAAAGTGCAATGTGCAGCAAGGCTTCGTCCCACCCTGGATGGTCATGAGCTTTTACAGCAACGAATTTATAATCGTTTCCAAGCTCGGGTTGCATTACCCTTATATTGCTATGTGTGTACCATTCTTTGTTATATCCCCAGCTAAAATAGAACTCTCCCTTTCTTTGTTTTTTTTGCGAAAATGAAAGTGTTCCTATCAAAACAAAAACAACCAATAAAAATTTCTTCATCGTGCAAAACTATGTTGATAGCTGCAACTATATTATTTGTAACAAAAAAACTTTTTGTAGGTGGAGAGATTTCGGAGTAATTAGAATACACTTTTATACTTTTCAATAAAAAATCAGGCAACTTGGTTTTAAAGTAGCCTTAATACCTAAATTTGTAGCCCAACTGAACAAATATGAGCGAAGAAAAAAGTTTGAATTTTATAGAAGAAATTATTGAAAACGATTTAGCCGAAGGAAAATATTCAAGCATTGTTACACGATTTCCTCCCGAGCCAAATGGCTATTTGCATATGGGGCACGCATCAAGTATTTGCTTGAATTTTGGTCTCACAAAAAAATATAAAGGCTACACCAACCTTCGATTTGATGATACCAACCCAACCACAGAAGAAACAGAATATGTTGATAGCATCAAGGAAGATATTCAATGGCTTGGCTTTGAATGGAAGAACGAATATTTTGCCAGCGATTATTTTGAGCAATTATATACTTATGCTGTAACCCTTATCAATAAAGGGCTTGCTTACGTTGATGATAGCACTGCAGACCAAATTGCTATTGAAAAAGGTACGCCTACTCACGCTGGAGTTAGCAATAAATTTAGAGATAGAAGCATTGAAGAAAACCTACTTTTATTTGCCGAAATGAGAGCTGGAAAATATGCTGATGGAGAAAAAGTATTGCGTGCAAAAATTGATTTGGCATCATCAAATATGTTGATGAGAGATCCTATTTTGTATCGCATTAAACACGCACATCACCATCGCACAGGCGATGCTTGGTGCATTTATCCAATGTATGATTTTGCACACGGACAAAGTGATTCAATTGAAAATATTACACATAGCATTTGCACTTTGGAGTTTATTCCTCACAGAGAATTATACGATTGGTTGATAGAAAAATTGGAAATTTATCCATCTCATCAATATGAATTTGCTCGTAGGAATATGAACTATACTGTGATGAGTAAACGTAAATTATTGCAGTTGGTAAATGAAGGTTTTGTAAAAAGTTGGGACGACCCTCGTATGCCAACTATTAGTGGAATGAGAAGACGTGGTTACACACCAGAAAGTATTAGAGATTTTTGTGATAGAATTGGCATTGCAAAGCGTGAAAACCTTGTAGATATTGGCTTACTGGAGTTTTGTGTGAGAGAACATCTTAACAAAATTGCACAAAGAAGAATGGTAGTTTTTGATCCTTTAAAAGTTACCATTACCAATTATGATGGCAGCGAAACCATCACTTCTGAAAACAATCCTGAAGATGAAAATGGTGGACAAAGAGAAGTAGTTTTTAGCCGAGAGATTTACATAGAACGAGAAGATTTTATGGAGAATCCTCCAAAGAAATATTTTAGACTTGCTATTGGGCAAATAGTTCGTTTAAAAAGTGCTTTCATTATTCAGTGTGATGAAATTGTGAAAGATGCTGAAGGCAATATTTTAGAACTAAAGTGTTCTTATTTCCCCAATAGTAAAAGTGGTAACGATACAAGTGGTCTTGCTGTAAAAAGCACTATTCATTGGGTTGCAATTGATGCTGCTGTACCTATTGAAATTAATCTATATGACAGGTTGTTTAAAGTAGAAAATGTTGATAGCGAAGCAGGCGATTTTAAAGACCATATTAACGAAAACTCTTTACATATATTAACAACTGCTTATGCCGAAAAATCTTTGCTGGAAGCCAATACCACAGAGCGTTTTCAGTTTTTACGCAAAGGCTATTTTTGCTTAGACAAAGAAAGCACCGCAGATAAATTAGTTTTTAATAGAACTGTTACGTTGAAAGATAGTTGGGCAAAAGAAAAAGCAAGATAGAAACACGTTAATTGCAATATCTCATTTTAAAAGAAGCCATTGACAATTTTGCCAATGGCTTCTTCAATAATATCAATCAACTACCCTTTGTTATATATTTGTTCTCTTGCTTTTTAAATATGAAATATTTTTTTATGAAGAAAATGATGCGTGTAAATTTTTTGGCTGCAATTCTTTTGTTTACCTCAATAGCCACTATAGCTCAACCAGTTCATTACTATGATAGTGCTGTTGGAAAATCTTGTGCAGCACTTAAAACGGCACTCAAGAAAATTGTTACTGCTGGTAATAATCCACAAAGTTATAATGCGTTATGGAATCAATATTTACTTACCGATGTAAAACCACGAACCGTTGGAACTGGCTCTACCAATGTAATCTACGATATTTACTCTGCAATTCCTGGTGGTACAGACCCATATCAATTTACTCCTACTGTTCAACGTGATAGTGGTACACAAGGCACTGCTGAAGGACAACGTTACAACAAAGAGCATAGTGTTCCAAGAAGCTGGTTTAACGTAAGTACTAGTGTCAATGGTGTTGCAACAGATTATTTGTTTGTAATTCCAACAGATAAATATGTAAATGGTAAACGTAGTAATATGCCTTATTGCGAAGTAGCAACTGCATCGCAAACGTTTATGAATGGAACTAAAATTGGTTCATCTTCTGTTGCTGGTATTACTGGCGAATTAAATAAAGTATTTGAACCCATTGATTCTTTTAAAGGTGATGTTGCCCGTTCTTTCTTTTATTTTATTACAAGATATGAAGATGATATGGCTACGTGGCCAGCAAACACAACAGCAGCACAAGCTTTTGGCTATAATACATTTCCATCTGTAACCATTCCATTTTTACAAATGATGTTGCGTTGGCATCATCTTGACCCTGTTAGTACAAGAGAGAAAACCAGAAACAACGGTGCTTACACTTTTCAAGGCAATAGAAATCCTTATGTAGATCATCCAGAATATGTGGACTCTGTGTGGAATGCAAATTGCCCAGGGTTGGCTATTTTACCTGTTGACATCACTTACTTTACTGGCAAGGTAAATGGTGATTATCTTAATTTAAATTGGGATGTGAATACTGAAATCAATCTTAGTCACTATGAAGTGGAAAGAAGTTTCAATGGAGTATCTTACACCACTATTGCAACCCAGTTGAGCAGGGGTTTGCACAGTTATTCTTACAACGAATCAACTGATAACATTAAAGGTAAAAGGGCTTATTACAGAATAAAAAAAGTAGATAAAGATGGTAAGTTTTCTTACAGTGAGGTGTTCACCATTCATC
>JANYEP010000252.1 GCA_025363075.1 Chitinophagaceae bacterium
CTGCAATGCGTGTAAATATTCACGGCAAAAAAGGTGCTATAAAAGCAGTATTTGGTTGGCCTGCCATTCATACAAGAATGGGTAGTGCAGAAGCTAAAGAGCCTCAACCAAAAGTTGATAATTTATTTTTAGATTGCGGTGCAAGAAGCAAAAAAGAAGTTGAAGAATTAGGTATTCATATTGGTAGTGTAGTTACCTATGCAGAGGGTTATGATGAACTAGCTTATGGCAATATAATAGGTCGTGCATTTGACAATAGAATTGGCGGTTTTATGATTGCAGAAGTTGCACGTTTGCTTCAATTAAATAACAAAAAATTGCCTTATGCTTTGTACGTTGTAAATGCTGTGCAGGAAGAAATTGGTTTGCGTGGTGCAGAGATGATTGCACGTAGAATTAAGCCAGATATTGCTATTATTACTGACGTTACACACGATACACAAACACCAATGATTAGCAAAATAATTGAAGGTGATGTGGCTTGTGGTAAAGGTCCAAGTCCTTGTTTTGGTCCTGCTGTTCACAATAAATTATTGGCATTTGTGCAAGATGTTGCAGACAAAAAGAAAATTCCTTTGCAAATGAGAACTGTGAGCCGTAGCACAGGAACAGATACAGATAGTTTTGCTTATGCAAATGATGGTTGTCCAAGTGTGTTAATTTCTATTCCACTTCGTTATATGCACACTACTGTTGAAATGATACACAAAGATGATATTGAAAGCACTATCAAACTGATGTATGAAACCTTGCTGGCATTGAGTCCCAAGACTAATTTGAGTTATTTGTAATTTGTGTAAATTTTCTATGTTAGAAAAAAGTTAATTCACTATTATCAAAATATAAAATCATTGCTTAATATTGTAATTGAAAACAATCATTAAGTAATGAGCTATTCAACCCAACAAATTCGTATCGCTATTCTTGATTTATACGAAGGACACGAAAATCAGGGAATGCGTTGCCTTAGAGAAATCATTAATCAATGGAGCGAGGTTAATGAGTTGGATATTTTGTGCGATGAATTTGATGTGAGAGGGAAAAATGAAGCACCAGATTTGAGCTACGATATTTTTATATCAAGTGGTGGACCAGGTTCTCCCATAGACACTATTGGTTCTGAGTGGGAAAAACAATATTTTAATTGGTTGCAAAACGTAGAAGATTACAACAACAATATCATCAATAGCAATAAAAAAAGAGTATTCTTTATTTGTCATAGTTTTCAATTGGCTTGCAGGCATTACAATATTGGTACTGTTTGTAAAAGAAATTCAACTTCGTTTGGCGTGTTTCCTATTCACACTGTTGGTGATGCAGCAAATGAACCAGTTTTTGAAGGTTTGAACAATCCATTTTATGTTGTAGATAGTAGAGATTGGCAAGTAATAGAACCTAACTATGATGCAATAAATTCAATGGGTGCAGAGATTTTGGCCATTGAAAAAAATCGTCCTCACGTTCCTTACGAAAGAGCTATAATGTCAGTAAGGTTTAATGAATATTTTATTGGTACACAATTTCATCCTGAAGCAGATGCTGTGGGTATGAGAATGTATTTATTGAGAGATGATAAAAAAGAAAATGTAATTAAAAATCATAGTGAAGCTAAATGGCAAAGTATGGTTGACCAATTACAAGATCCTGAAAAAATACTTTACACCCACAGCCATATTTTACCCAACTTTTTAAATACTGCTATTGGGGTAATGGCAGAATAGTTTTTCTGAAGTTAATTTATAATAAAGTAATTAATACTTGCAACAACCCAATAAGCAAGCCTATTGCAGCACCATATAATTTAAAAAAAATTATTTCTTTTTTTAGAATTTGATTGATTGTTACTTCTATTTTTTCAAATGGAATAGAAACTATTTTATCTGTTACTATTTTTTCAATATTAATATCTTTTTCTAAATTAGATATATAGTTTTTCATTAACTGTGGAAACAATACTTCCAATTCTTTCATAAAAACATTCTTCAATTGGTTAATAGTTTTATCTCCAATAAACATACTAAGCATTGGCATTGCACTTGTTAATTTATGGCGAAGAAACTCATCAATATGCTCCTCTACTAAGGGCATTATTTTTTGAACATTTTCAGCACTTGTTATTTTATCTTCAATAGCTTTAAATGAAAACTCCCTGCTCACCATTTTACCAATTTGTTCAGCAATTTTTATTTTACGGTTTGGCAGAATTTTACGACACAATAATCTAATCAACATTGCATTG
>JANYEP010000039.1 GCA_025363075.1 Chitinophagaceae bacterium
ACCAAAATTCCAAGAGTAGGTAACTGCATTAATTGAACTATTTGTGAAAACAAAACTGTTTCCATTTAAGCACTCAATAGTATTGTTTACATTAAATGTTGCTGCTGGTGGATTAGAAAAAATTACAGTTTGAGTAGTAGAATCTTTACAACCATTAGCGTTTGTTGTTAATAGTTTTACAATATAAGTTCCTATTGTTAAGTAAGTATGAGTAGGGTTTGTGGCAATAGAAGTTGTTCCATCACCAAAATTCCAAGCATAGCTGATAGCACCAGTACTCGTGTTGTTAAATATAAGTGTTAAGTTATTAGTACAACCAGTAGTTCCTGTAAAAGTGAATGCTGGTAGGGCATCAGCAACAACAGTTACAGGCAAACTAAGACTATCAATACAACCATTTGTATTTGTAACAATCAATTTTACTGTATAGTTTCCGGATGCTGTATAAGTATGTGTAGCTGGTGTTGCAAGAGTAGATGTAGCACCATCACCAAAACTCCATAAGTATGATGTGGTATTAGATGAGGTATTAATAAAACTGTAAGCATTACCAATCAAGCACTGTGTAGCGTTACCATTAAGTGTAAATCCAGCAGTAGTATGTGGGTTGAAAATTAGTGTTTGTTTCGAGCTATCAACACAAGAAAGGCTTGCGTCATATACTGTATATTTTACTACATAAGTTCCAATACTGCTGTAAGTATGTGATACATTAAATAGCGTTGTTGAAGTAGCACCATCACCAAAATTCCAGGCAGAGAAACCTGTGTTGGTATTATTTGTTTGGGCAAACTGTGCAGTCAAATTATTGCAAGATTGATATGTTGCAGTAAATGTTGCATCAGGACTAGCTAATACAGTAACTGTAGTAGTTGCAGAATCTGTGCAGCCATTTGCACTTGTTGCAAACTCTTTTACAGTAAATGTTCCAGCAATTGTGTATGTGTGTGACACACTTGAACCAGTTGCAGTAGCTCCATCACCAAAATTCCAGGAATAACTAGCAGCAGTTAAAAAGGCATCACCAAAAGCAAAACTGTTATTTTTTGAACACTGTGTTGAAGTTGAGATAACTGTGATTCCAAGTTGAGGTTTTGGATAGAATGAAATTATTTGTGTTGATGTATCGCTACAAGTTCCACCAAGGTTATAACCAATATTTGTTACTGTATAAGCACCTGTAGAAGGGTAGGTGTGAGATGTAGAAATACCTGCATTTGTTGTTGATCCATCACCAAAACTCCAGAAAGTAGAAGGAGTTGCACCTACGTGTGCCAAGCTAAATTGTGCTGCTAAATTATTACAAGGTTGATACGTTGCATTAAATGCAGCATCTGGACTTTGACGAACAGTAACGTTTTGTGTTGTTGAATCTTTACATCCAGCAGCATTTGTAACAATTTGTTTAATTGTATAATTAGTTGCAATGGTATATGAATGTGATGGAGGGTTTGCCAATGTTGAGGTTGCACCATCGCCATAACTCCATAAATATGAAGTTGCTCCAAAAGAGGCATCAAAAAATTGGAAGTTATTTCCTTTTGAACACTGAGCTAATGGCATACTACTGAGATGCGTAATTCCAGCAATTGGGCTTGGGCTGAAAGTAATTATTTGTATCGCACTATCGCTACAAGTAAATGTTGCATCATATGTAAAATATTTAACAGTATATGTGCCTGTTGTTGCATAAGTATGTGATGCACTAAAAACATCGCTTGGTCCATTTCCATCTCCAAAATACCAAGCAGAGAAAACTGTATTGGTTGTATTTATTTGAGCAAACTGTGCATTTAAATTATAGCAAGGTTGATATACTATATTAAATGCAGCAAGTGGGTTTGGCAATACAGTAACATTTAAGGTAGCAGTATTAGTACAACCCAAATTGCTTGTTGCAGTTTCGGTAATAGTGTAGTTGCCCGCACTAGCATAACTATGTGAAGCACTAATGCCGTTGATAATAGTTCCATCACCAAAATTCCAAGACCAACTGTTAGCTTGTGCAAATGCGTCTGCTACATTATAGATATTTCCATTAAGACACTGTGTTGTTGCAGCAGGTGAGTTTTGAAAAATACCAAGGTTGGGTAATTTAAAGAAACTTACAATTCTTGTAGTGGTGTCAATGCAACCAGATGTACCACTTACACCTGTGCCACCTGTAATAAGTGTAATAGTGTATGTACCTTGAGTTGCATAAGTTTTTAGAGGGTTAGGTTGTAAAGAGGTGTTACCATCGCCAAAGCTCCAAGAGAAGTAAGATTTTTGATTATTATTAGATAAGCTATCATCCAATCCAATTGTTAAATTGTTGGTGCAACCTGTTGCACCACTTGTTATTCTTATACTACCAACAGGATTTTTATTAACTGTTGCTATTGTTGAAGTACTATCCTTACAACCTTGTGCATTGGCAACAACTAATTTTACTATGTAGCTGCCTGTTGTTACATAAGTGTGTGCAGGAGGTGTGGCTAAAGTTGAAGTAGTACCATCACCAAAATTCCATAAGTAAGAAACAGCATTATTAGAGCTACTAGCGAAACTAAAATTATTTTGTCCTTTATTGTAGCATTGGGTAAGAGGAGTTATGCTTGAAATTTGTGCAACAGGTTTTGCTGTTAATGTAACAGTTTGTGTTGCACTATCAACACAAGCAAATCCTGCTGTATAAGCATAATATTTTACTGTATAAACTCCATTTGAAGCATAAGTATTTGTTGCACTATACACATCACTTGCTCCACTTCCATCACCATAATCCCAGGCAGAGAAAACTGTATTAGTTGTATTGATTTGAGCAAAATTTACAGTTCTTGTGCACGCTTGATATGTAACAGTAAATGCTGCATTAGGGCTTGGTAAAACTGTAGCAGTAAAAGTGGTGCTATCCTTACAACCATCAACAGTAGTACCTATTAATTTTGTAACATAAGTACCAGCAGTTGCATACACTTTTGTTGGTGGGTTTGTTAAAGTTGATGTAAAACCATCACCAAAACTCCATTGATAACTATTGGTGAATAATGACAAATTAGAAAAAGTATAACTATTGCCATTCAAGCATTGTGTAGCAGTTGGTAAACTAAATCCAACAGCAGGCACTTGATAAAAAGTAACTGTTTGTATTGTGCTATCCTTGCACCCATTAGCGTTTGTTACTAAAAGTTTTACTGAATATGTACCTGCAGAAGAATATACTTTAGTAGGGTTTGTTGCAGTTGATGTAGAGCCATCACCAAAACTCCATAAATATGTTAGCCCTGTACCTGTTGATGTATTTGTTGGTGTAATTGTTCTGCTGCTTGTGCAACCTGTTGTATTGGTTATTGTGAATGCTGCAACAGGTGCTGCTGATACTGTAATTATTTGAGATGCACTATCTGTGCAACCACTTGCATTTGTTGCAAAAAGCTTTACAGTATATGTGCCTGCTGTAACATAGGTTTTAGTAGGATTGGTAACATTAGAAGTAATACCATCACCAAAATTCCATAAATAAGTATTGGCACCAGTTGTGGTATTAGTAAATGTAAAATTACCACCATTGATACACTGGCTATTGGTATTGGTAGTAAATGAAGCATTTGGTATTGGACTAAAAAGAACTGTTTGTGTTGTGCTATCCTTACAACCATTTACACTTGTTGCTACAAGCTTAATGGTGTATAATCCAGCAACAGTATATGTTTTAGAAGGATTGTTTGCAGTGGAGGTTGTTCCATCTCCAAAATCCCAATTGTAAGAAATACCTGTTCCTGTTGATGTATTTATAGTGCCAATTGTTAAATTACTTGTGCAACCAGTGTTGCCTGTAACAGTAAATGCAGCTACTGGTTTTGCTAACACAGTTACTATTTGTGTTGTGCTATCCTTGCAACCACTTGCATTTGTAACTACTAATTTTACAGTATAGACTCCTGTAGAAACATAAGACTTAGATGGATTAGTAACAGTAGATGTAATACCATCTCCAAAATCCCAGAAATACGAAACGCCTCCAACAGAATTATTGGTGAAAGTAAATGTGTTGCTATTGATACATTGGTTATTTACATTTGTTGCAAAAGCAGCTGTAGGCTTATTTGCAAATGTGATGCTATGTTCTGTACTATCCTTACAACCAGCAAAGTTTGTAGCAACTAATCTAACAATGTAGAAACCAACAGCAGCATAAGTATTACTTGGGTTAGTTGCGGTAGAAGTATTTCCATCACCAAAGCTCCATAAATATGTGTTGCCAATACCTGTTGAGGTATTGGTGAAACTCTCATTTAAGTTTGAAGAACAACCAGTATTACCATTAATTGTAAATGCTGGAACTGGTTTATCAACAACTGTGATGGTTTGAGAAATACTGTCTTTGCAACCATTTGCATTCGTTACAATTAACCTCACATTGTATGTTCCACCTGTAGAATATGCTTTGCTTGGACTAATTAAAGTTGAAGTAATACCATCGCTAAAATCCCAGAAAACACTTGTTACGAATCCACTTGAGGTATTGTTGAAGATGAACAAATTATTGTTTATACATTGGGTTGTGGTATTAATGGTATAGTTAGCAGTTGGCTTTGTATCAACCACTATGTTTTGTGTAATGCTATCCTTGCAGCCACTTGAATTTGTCGCTACTAATTTTACTGAATAAGTACCAGGACTACTATATGTCTTGGTTGGAGATGTTGCTGTCGAGGTAGAGCCATCACCAAAATCCCAACTGTAAGTATTACCACTTCCTGTGGTAGAGTTGTTGAATGTAATGTTAAAATTGTTAGAACATAAGGTGCTACCAACTGTAGAGAAGCTCACTATTGGTGCTGCTAAAACTGTTACTGTTTGTGTTGTAGAATCTTTACAACCATTAACATTTGTTGCAACTAATTTAACACTGTAAACACCAGCAGCAAAATATGTGTGAGTGCCGTTGGTGGTGGTTGAAGTAAGTCCATCACCAAAATTCCAACTGTATGCATTACCAATTCCTGTAGAGAAATTTGGAAAGCTAAAACTATTGCCTATTAAACATTGGGTAGATGTATTTACCAAGAACGATGCAACAGGTTTGTCCAAAACATTTATTGTTTTGCTAATACTATCACTACAACCATTATTGCTTGTAGCAACAAGTTTTACTATAAATGCACCAGCAGTAGGGTAGGTGTTACTTGGATTGGTAGATGTTGAAGTGTTACCATCACCAAAAGACCAAGAAAATGTTTCAGTACCAGATACAATAGTTGTTGTATTTGTAAAATTAAAATTTGTACCAGAGCAAGGATTTGAATTGCTAAAAGTAAAGTTGGGAACAGGCTTTGGTGTAACTGTTACAGTTTTTGTTGAGCTGTCTTTACAACCATTTGTTCCAGTTGTGGTTAATATTACATTATAACTACCTGCTGCGATGTAACTATAATTACTAATGTTAGTAGTGTTTGTAGCTATACCATCACCTAAACTCCAGTGATAGCTTGATATACTACCAGTAGAAGTATTTGTGAAGCTGAAACTATTGCCATTTAAGCATTGTGAATTATTATTTACAGTGTAAGTCGCACTTGGTTTTGGAAGTAAAACAATATCTACACCATTATCAGTTCCTATAGCTACAGGCGAAGAGCTTATTACTCTTATTCTATAGCCAGAACCAAAAGTTGTAGATGGTGGAATGATGGCAATAATAGAACCAGAGGTTGTTCCAGTTGTACTTCCAATATTTATTGGGGAAGCAAAATTACCACTTGCATCACTCAATTGCACGGTAAATACATTTGTTGGATCTACACAATCTGTTAATGTAAATGGAACAGAAATAACTGTTCCTGCACAAATAGTGTTGGGGGCAATAGTTCCTGTTGTAATAGTTGGAACACACAACAAATGGTTGTCTGTAGCAAGTGCTTTAAATCCTACAATTTGGATTGTAAAAAGGACTGCTAATAGTAAAATTTTCTTCATTATACTTTAGTTCAACTGTTGAAAATAAACAAATAATTGCAAACGCAGTCAGGAATATAGAACTTAAGAAGGAATTAGGGGGTTCGCTATTAATATTAAAACGAAAACAGAGGTTATTTATTTTAATATTTATTGGATTTACCTAATCATAAGAGTGGCTTAATCTCTTATGTTTTGTAAAAATAGTGGATAATCTCAAAAGTGCAAATTATTATTTGAGATAATTTGATACTCAATATGTTTTTTTCATTACATCACTAAAAATATAACTTCTAATATTTCATCGTTTCTTTGTATTGATGAAACAACAAAAGGGCATTGTAACCATACCTCAAATAGCAGCATTTAATACAATTCCAAAAGAAAATATGGTTTTGATTACCGATGAAAATGTATTTGCTTATCACAAGAAAAAGTTTTTGAATTTCAATGTAATTGTTATTAAGGCAGGAGAAAAGTTTAAAAACCAAACAACAGTTGACACTATTATTAAAAAAATAATTCAACTTGGTGCAAACAGAACTACAACTATTGTAGGTGTTGGAGGTGGAGTTGTTACAGACATTACAGGTTATGTAGCAAGTATATTTATGCGAGGTATCAATTTTGGGTATGTACCCACAACGTTACTATCATTAGTAGATGCAAGTATTGGTGGTAAAAATGGTATTGATGTGGGTGTTTATAAAAATATGATTGGTACCATTAATCAGCCAACATTTATTGCAGAAGATTTAAGTTTCTTAAATACATTGCCACAAGATGAATGGAAAAATGGTTTTGCTGAAATTATCAAACACGCTTGCATCAACAACAAAAAAATGTTTAATGAATTACAAGAAAATTCTATAGTTACTTATAAAGCAAAAAAAGAAAAACTACAATTACTCATTCAACAAAATGCAACATTAAAAGCAACAATAGTAGCAAAGGACATTGACGAAAAAGGAGAGAGAAAATTATTAAACTTTGGTCACACACTTGGTCACGCAATAGAAAATACCTATGAACTTTCTCACGGGCAAGCTATTTCTATTGGAATGTTATTTGCCTGCAAATTATCTCAAGAGATATTGGGCTTTAACGAAACTGATAAAGTGAGAAAATTGTTGGAACAATACAACTTGCCAACTCAATTTACATTTGATAAAAAAATTGTATTCGATATTTTATCTAAAGATAAAAAGCGTGAAAAACGAACCATCAACTATGTGCTTTTAGAAAAAATTGGTAAAGGAAAAATTGTACCTATTGATTTGGATTTTATAAAATCTGCATTGAAAAAATATTAGACAAAAAAGCAATCGAAAGTTTGTTGTTAAATAACCTAAGACAGTTTAAACCACTTTTAAGAAGTGTAAACTAAAAAGCAAAAACTTCACTTTTTATCCACTCAAAAATAGAAACTTCATTAAGTTACAATTAATGCTTTATTTTTCGCAAAAATTTCTTTTTGAGAGAAGCATTATTTATAAAAAAGAACAAAGACCGTTGGGAGAAAATGGTGCATTTGCCAGCCGATGATATTGATGAAATGGCAGGCGAATTTACACAATTGGTTGATGATTTAGGATATAGTAAAACATTCTATCCTACCAGTAAAACCACAACTTTTCTTAATACCGAAGCATCAAAAAGATATCTTTCTATTTACAAAAATAGAAAAGAGAAACAGAATCTTTTTGTTACTTTTTTTAAAACAGAATTACCCTTAACCATTGCAAAACATCACCTTGTTTTGTTGGCTTGCTTCCTACTTTTTATGTTATTTTTCTTTGTGGGTTTTTATAGTGCTTTAAAAGATGAAAGCATTGTTCGTGATATTTTAGGAGATGGTTATGTGAATATGACAGAAAAAAATATTGCCGATGGAAATCCTTTTGGAATTTATCAAAGAGACAATAGTTTTTTAATGTGGTTGGGTATTATGATTAATAATATTAGCGTATCTTTTCGTTGCTTTTTGGAAGGTTTAGCTTTCCTGTATTTTGCCCCTAAAGAACTTGTTGATAATGGAATGATGGTGGGTGCTTTTGATGCTTTCTTTTACTCGAAAGGATTGGGAAATATGTTTATTTTAACAGTAATGCTTCACGGAATATTGGAATTATCCAGCATTGTAATAGCAGTTGCATCGGGTGTTGTACTTGGTAAAAGTTGGTTGTTTCCAGGAACATTAACAAGACTACAAGCTTTTAAAAACGGGGCAAAGGATGGATTGAAAATTATCATTGGAGTAGTGCCAGTGCTTATGGTAGCTGCATTCTTTGAGGGTTTTGTTACACGTCACTACAAAATGCCAATGTGGATTAGTATTACAATTTTAGCAGCATCGCTATTTTTTGTTATTGGCTATTTTGTTGTTTATCCTTTGAAATTAAAAAAGAAATTTAAAACACTTGCTGCGTAAACTACTCATCATATTATTTGTTTCAATTTTATCTCAACATTCTTTTTCCCAAACGAGTGAAAATGTTGTAAAAGATACTATCGTAACAGTTGATTCTCTTGAGGAGGAAGAAAATGACGAAGATTATTCTGTTACTACTACAACAACCAAAAGTGACGATTAAATAAAAGTTTTATTTAATGATGTAAAGTTTGATACCACTGCATTTGCAATACGAACTCCTCTTAATGATACCATTGCAAGATTAAGAAAAAAAGCAGAATATTTATATCCGAGCATTCACAATGATGCTCAGAAAAAAAAGGAAAAAGATCCATACAATTCAAGTTTTTGGGATAGTTTGTTTCGGGCATTGTCAAGCTCAACTGCAGCGTTTATTCTCTGGACAATTATCATAGGTTTTATGTTGGTTATTGTTGTGATATATTTTAGAGATAACAATATAGGCTTGTTTGCACGAAAGTCTAAAAGTGTTGCAGTTGTTGAGGATGCTGCTGCTTACAATAATATTTTTGAAATTAATTATAATAAAGAAATACAAAGTGCTTTGCTTAATAGCAATTACAATGTGGCTGCACGTTTGGGCTTTTTGCAATTGCTTTCCTTATTGGGCAATAAAAAATTAATTGATTATGGAATTGAAAAAACAAACTTCGATTATCAGTTTCAATTAATGAATACAAAATACTATAAAGACTTTCTATTGGCTGCACACAACTATGAATATGCCTGGTATTCTGGTTATATAGTTAATGAATCGCAATACAAAATAATCGCACAACATTATAAAAATTTAGAAGAACAATTACAAGATTAAATATTTGAAAAAAACAATACTATATCTGCTTATTGCATTGCTAACACTCTTGCTGGTAGGGGTTTTTGTGTTGTATAAACCTGAAAATAGATTTGATAAAAAGGTTACTTTCTCTCGTAAAGAAACAAGACCTTACGCTACCAATATTTGCTTTACAACTTTACCATTAATGTTTAAAAATGCAAAAGTTGAAGTGAATACAAAAGAACCGTACTATTGGATAGATAAAGATTCATCTTACAAACAAGGTGGACAAATGATGTTTTTGCTGAGCAAACAATTTAATCCAAATAAAATCGAGTTAGATTGGTTGTATAGTTTTGTATCAAATGGCAACTATGTTTTTATAATTTGCCCAAGAATGAATGAAACAGCAAACGAGTATTTTAAAATAGATTTTGACTACCATTATTATCGTGGCGATGAACCTTATAATGATTCTGTAAAAACAAAATTGATTCCCCCTTATTACAAATGCGATAGCTCGTATTACAATGCAGGCTTCACTTCCAGTAATTATTTTTCAAAATACGATTCAAGCAATTTTATTGCACTTGGTTTAAATCATAAAAACAATCCCAACTTTATTAAAGCCTCTGTAAATAAAGGGGCTTTCTATTTTCATAGCGACCCATTTTTATTTGCAAACTATTTTTTGCTGCAAAAACATAACGATGAATATTTTCAAAAAGTTATTTCTGCTGTTCCAAGCAACGTAAATAAAATTATTTGGGACGATTATTTTGTTTATAAAAGTGCAGAGGAAACAAAACAACGTTCTCCGTTAAGGTTATTATTGCAATACCCATCTTTTGTTTGGGCAACTTTTTTGGCAATTATTTTATTTCTACTTTATTTGGCTATTCATATTAAACGTAAACAACGCTTTGTTGAGCCAGTAAAAGAGTTGAGAAATGATTCTCTATATTTTGCTGAAACTATTGGCAGGCTTTACTTTGAGAAAGGAGACCACGCAAATCTTGCAAAAAAAATGAGTGCATATTTTTTAGAACATATTCGTAATAAATATCTCATCAATACCTCACAATTAAACAACGAATTAGTGAGCAGAATTAGTGCTAAATCGGATTATCCTGAAGAAGCAACTCGACAACTTATTCAAACTATTGTTGATATTCAAGTGCAAGATGCTATTGATCAAAAACAATTAAATCTATACTACACTCAATTTCAAAACTTTTATAAATACACTTTATGATGGAAGAAAACATATTTGAACAAAGAACAAATCTTGATGAATTGCATCAAGCTGTAGCAGCTATAACAGGTGAAATTAGAAAAATAATTGTAGGGCAAGATGATATGATAAGAATGTTGATAGCAGCTATTCTTGCAGATGGACACGTTATTATTGAAGGAGCTCCAGGTGTTGCAAAAACAATAACAGCAAGGCTTGTAGCCAAAAGTATTGATGTTAAATTTAGTAGAATACAATTTACACCAGACTTAATGCCAAGTGATGTTTTGGGTACTTCTATATTCAATCCAAATGGCAGTAAATTTGAGTTCAAACGAGGACCAATTTTTAGCAATATTGTTTTAATAGATGAAATTAACAGGGCCCCTGCAAAAACACAAGCTGCATTGTTTGAAATTATGGAAGAACGTCAAGTAACAATGGATGGAACTGCTTATGCAATGGATGCACCATTTATTGTTATTGCTACACAAAATCCTATTGAATACGAAGGAACATATCGTTTGCCCGAAGCTCAACTTGATAGATTTTTATTTAAAATTCAAGTGCCTTATCCAAACTTGGAACAAGAGATTGAAATACTTGCAAAGTTTCATCAATTGGGTAGTGAAAGCCCTTTTGCAAACATAAACGCAGTGCTGAATGCAGAGCAAATTAAAGCCGTGAGAGTTCAGGTAAAACAAATTGTTATCGATGAAAAATTACTAAAATTTATTGCACAAATAATTACTACAACCCGCAGTAACAAATCAATTTATTTAGGAGCTTCTCCACGTGCATCACTTGCCGTAATGAATGCTTCAAAAGCAATAGCAGCAATGAGTGGAAGAGATTTTGTAACACCAGATGACATTGTTTTTGTTTGTCCTTATGTTTTGCGTCATCGTATTTTATTAACGCCTGAAAAAGAGATGGAAGGCATTACAACCAATGATGTAATCAAACAAATTATTCAAGGCATAGAAATACCGAGATAGTGATATTTATGAATTATAATTTTAGATTTACGATTTAGCAAAATGAATAAACTTAATACATTCTACAAATCATTTTACCTGACAAAATTATTTTATATAATAGGTGCAGCTATTTGTTTGGTGTTTGCTTTATCATTTGTCATTGCTCCATTATTTATATTGGCTAAAGTTTTTCTAATTGCAATTATTGTTGTAGTTATTTTAGATAGTATTCTTCTTTTTTCAAAACGCCAAAAGTTAATGGCTGCAAGGTTTTGCAACGACAGATTTAGTAATGGAGATAACAATGAAGTGAAAATTGTCATTCAAAATAATTACAGTTTTTCTATTTCGTTAAAAGTAATAGATGAATTACCAGCCATTTTTTTTAACAGTGTAAAACCCTTGAAACCCCTTGCCATCAAAGGAAATGACAAACTAACTATTTCATATTTTATTAAACCAAGCACGAGAGGTAAATTTAATTTTGGTAATACTTTAATATTTGCAACATCCCCATTAAAGCTTGTAGAAAGAAGATTTAATTTTCAAACAACTCAAGAAGTAAGTGTATATCCTTCATACATTCAAATGCAGAAATTTTCATTATCTGCTGTTAGTAGTTTACATCAAACAGGAAGTAAACAAGTAAGAAAATTAGGTAATAGCGTTGAATTTGAACAAATAAAAGAGTATGTGCAAGGCGATGATTACAGAACCATAAACTGGAAAGCAACAGCACGAAAATCTCAACTAATGGTTAATACTTATGTTGATGAAAAAAGCCAACAAGTATTTTGTGTGATTGATAAAAGCAGAAGTATGAAAATGCCCTTTGATGGATTAACTCTACTTGATTACGCAATCAATTCAAGTTTGGCTTTAAGCAATATAGCCATTCAAAAGCAAGATAAAGTTGGATTAATTTCATTTGCGGAAAAAATGGATTCATTTGTTGCAGCAGATAGAAAACCAATGCAGATGGAAGCACTGATGCAAGATCTTTACAAGCAAGAAACACAATTTAAAGATGCAAACTTTGAAGCATTATATGCACAAGTAAGAAATAAAATTAAACAAAGAAGTTTACTAATTTTATATACCAATTTTGAAAGTGAGTACAGCCTTAAAAGACAGTTGCCTTACCTAAAACAAATAGCACATTATCATTTGTTATTAGTAGTGTTTTTTGAGAATACTGAAATAAGAAAACTGTTGGAGAAAGATGCTGAAAATACTGAAGAAATCTATATTCAAACTATTGCAGATAAATTTTTATACGAAAAGAAATTGATGTTAAAAGAACTGAGGCATAATGGTATCACAGCTATTCTTACAACACCAGCACAATTAACTGTTAGCACTATTAATAAATATCTTGAAATAAAAAACAGGCAAGCATTGTAGTCTAAAAATTTTTTCTGTAACTAAATCTATAAAACCTACCTTTCCAAAATTATGCAGCCAAAAACTAATTTCGTGTTCTCAAATTCCGCAGAACCTCATCGCGATAGAACAAAAGAAATTTTAAAAGAACATCCCCAAATCAGAAGCTTAATTGGCAAAAACAGGTATACATTTTTATTAGTTGTTTTATTGGTTTCAATGCAAGTAGTGTTGGGTGTTTTTCTAAGTTCTGCAAGTTGGTGGCTTGTGTTCATTGTTGCATATTTAGTGGGTGCTTTTATTGATCATTCATTATTCGTTCTCATTCACGAATGCACACACAAATTAGTATTTAAAAGCCCAGTTGCCAACAAATTGACTGGTATTTTTGCCAACCTTCCTTTAGTATTTGCAAGCAGTGTTTCATTTGAAAAATATCACATAAAACACCATTCTTTTCAAGGTGTTTATGAGATTGATGGAGATATTCCAGGCACGGCAGAAGCCAAGCTGATTAATCACTATTTTATAGGTAAAGCAATATGGCTATTATTTTATCCAATATTTCAAGTGTTTAGATTATCACGACTCAAGGAAATAAAAGCATTTGATGGTTGGGTAGCTTTCAATTGGGCTGTTCAAATAGTAGCTATGACTGCTGTTTGCTATTTTTTAGGAGGCAAAAGTTTTGTATATTTTTTATGTAGTTTTTTCTTTTCTGTAGGTTTACACCCTTTGGGTGCAAGATGGATTCAAGAACATTTTTTAACCTTTGGCGACGAGCAAGAAACCTATAGTTATTATGGCAAAATGAACAAGCTGGCTTTTAATGTTGGCTACCACAATGAACACCACGATTTCCCTTCTATTCCTTGGAACAAATTGCCACAAATAAAAACGACTGCACCAAAATATTATAGCTCTTTGCATAGCCACAATTCTTGGCTTAAACTGTTCTTTAGATTTTTATTTGACCAAGAGATTTCCTTATTTTCAAGAGTCATCAGAAAAAACAGAGGCAAAGTATGTTTAACAGATGAATCGAAACCAGATGTTGATTTGATAAAAGCTGGTTAATTTTTTTATTAGAAAATATTTTTTATTCACCGCCAAATAATATTCGGATCCTTCCCTATTTTTGCAACGAAATTTTATATATGTCACATCATCACACAGAAGAAACAAAAAGTAAAGACTTTACCAAGAATTGGGTGAACTCTTCACGATTTGTTTTTTATCTTTCAGTTTTTTCAATATTAGCTTTTTTATTTGGTGCAAGTGTAAAACTACACCAACAATGCTATAAAGGCAAGCCAGATGTGGAGGTTCAAAGCAGTTCAAAATATACACCAGAGTATAAATAATAAAAAAAAATTTGGTAGTTAATTCTCTACCTATATTTTTGCACTCCCAAGAAAAAAAGGGATTAGTTCTTAACAAGCGAAAGTAGCTCATTTGGTAGAGCACGACCTTGCCAAGGTCGGGGTGGCCAGTTCGAGCCTGGTCTTTCGCTCAAAAAGTCCCACTTTAAGTAGTGGGATTTTTTTATGGTTCGCCCCGGTGGTGGAATTGGTAGACACGCAGGACTTAAAATCCTGTTCGCCGCAACGCGAGTAACGGTTCAATTCCGTTCCGGGGCACAAACAAAAGCCTTGATAGCATTAGCTTTCAAGGCTTTTTTTATTTCTACTACTTCCTTATAATTTAGCTTTCTCTCCAACTTGCATTCCATAGTCTATATAAAATAAATTCGAATAGAACCTTTGAAGTAAATTTTTAGTTGAAATATATATTTTTAGACTTGTCTAAAATATATATTTGTAAAATGAAAAATAAAATTCAACTTACGGTAACATTCTTACTTGCCGCATTTTTAACCTTTTCTCAAGATAGCGTTGAGAATAAAAAGCTTTCTTTACACTTGCAAACAACAGTTATCTCACAAGGTGTAAATAGTTTTAAATCCCTCTATTTTGGCAACAATAGTTTTTTACCTACAGAGCCTATAAGAACTTCATTTACCACAACTTTTTTTGCTGCTTATAAACCTTTTAAAAATACTTATTTTGTATTTAATCCAGAGGTTTCTGCTGGTAAAGGATTAAGCAAAACTACTGGTATTGCTGGGTTTCCAAATGGCGAAGTATATCGTGTAGGAAATCCCAATCCACAAATATTTGTTGCAAGATTGTACGCTGAACAGCGTTTTCCTTTGAATAATAAAAAAGAAATTATTGAAGACGATTTAAACCAGATTCAGGAAAAAATAAACAGTGAATATTTCTCTGTACTTGCAGGTAAATTTTCTTTAACAGATTTTTTTGATAACTCAGAAATAAGCCACGATCCAAGAACACAATTTATGAATTGGAGTTTAATGGGCAGTGGTGCATTCGACTATCCAGCAAATGTTCGTGGCTATACTTTTGGGGTATTGCTACAATTTAAAAAAAATAATTGGGCTTTGCGTTTAGCAGAAACAGCAGTGCCTCTAACTGCCAATGGTAGTGAACTACAATGGAAAGGTAGTGATGCTGGTTCTACGGTTTTAGAATTGGAATTAAATAATTTATTCAAGAAAAATAACAACCAATTTTCTACGCTGCACATTGGCGGATTTATTAACAAGGCAAGAATGGGAAATTACAAAATGTCTATTGATAATGCTATTGCAAATTCTACATATCCAGATATTACAGATAGCAGAGAATATGGCAGAACCAAAGCTGGCTTTTACTTGAGCATCGATAATCATTTTGGCAAAGTACATCATTTTATAAAAGGTAGTTGGAATGATGGGCAAAATGAAACCTGGGCTTTTACAGAAATTGACAGAAGTTTTGCTACAGGCTTTTTGTTTGATGGAGCAATTTGGAAACGCAAGAAAGATAATTTTGGAATTGCATTTGTAGTGAACAGAATTAGCAAAGAGCATAAAGAATATTTGGCAATGGGTGGCTATGGTTTTATAATTGGAGATGGATATTTAAACTATGGAGCAGAAAAAACCTTTGAACTATTTTACTCTTTCAATGTATGGAAAAAAATATTTATTTCTCCCGATTTTCAATACACTATTAACCCAGGATATAATAAAGATAGAGGCCCTGCAAGTATTTATGGCATTAGGTTTCACGCAGAATTATAAATGCTATTTATTTGATTAATAATAAAAAAGGCACATAAATTTATGTGCCTTTTTTATAAAAGTTTTTATACGAAGTTTATTTACAACTTTCTAAAATCTGGTCAACTATTTCTTTGCCCCAGTTAGGATTAATAGGGGATGCTGGTTTAAAATCGGTAAACAAGTGTGCAGCTTTTTCAGCAACAGGTTTTGCAGTTGTGCAACCACCACCATATTGTTCAGGCATTCTATACAATGAATTTGCCTCTAATACATAAGGACGAGGATTGGTAGCATCAGTTTTTTTTGCAGCAGCAATATTAAGTGATGCCTCACCTCCATATTTCATATAGCGTGTCATAGGGTCAACCATCATATGCACATAGCAAATGGTTGTTCTAACACAATAAATTTCGCTGTTATTTTTGCTTAACGCTTCTGCCTTGTCTAATAAAGCAGTTGCTTCATCAGCAGCTTTGTCTTTATCAGCAGCCATAAAACCAGATTGTGCTTTAATTAAAGCAGCATAGTAATAAGGAAGCCATTGTGTTTTTTCTGCATCACCAATGCGTTCAAATTTCGCAGCAGCAGCAGCGTTTTCTTCAGGTGTTTTTGCAGCTTTCATTTGGTCAATAGCACCAGTCATTGCCGTAACGAATTTATCGCTTTGACTAAATGCTGTAAAAAATGTGTTTACCAACACGAGTGCAAGAAGGATTGTTTTTTTCATTGTGTTTTTGTTTTGTTTTACGCAAAGCTATATGTAGTAAGGACGCAAAAGATTAAAAAATATTTTTTTTGTTTGAACTAATAATTAATCATTAATAACTAATCACTATTTACAGATTATTATTAATTGCATCCTGGCTTCTATCAACACCCCAACTAATAAAACAACCTAAGAAAAAGAATTGTTTTGCAGGTGGAACGATTGGTTGTTTAATATCTCCATAGTAAGAATAGTTATAGCCAAATACTTGATTTTGGTTTAACAAATTAGTAGCACTCAACACCCAAACAATAAATGCTTTCGCTTTTGGCTTACCTAAATTGGGTAAATAATTTAAACTAAAACTTAAACTATTGTAAGGTATGGTTGTGCCTTGGTCTTTGATATCATATTTGCTGCCATTTGGTTGAAAGTTATAATAAGGACGACCTGTAGCATAACTGTAAGTTACATTAAAACCTGTTTTCCATTTCATCACAAACCTTTTAACAACAAGGCTTGCAGTGTGGTTGGCTGCAAATGATGGTTGCAATTGCATTGGGTAATTATTGTAATCTCTTTTGGTATCTAAGTAAGAATAGCTAAACCAATAATCAACATTCTTAAACGTTTTTTTATCTCTCCAAAACAACTCAATGCCCTGTGCATAACCACTTCCAGCGTTGTTATAGTTTGGAAATGTTTTAATAAGGTCTTGATATTTTTTATAAAATGCCTCAAGCCTAAAACTATAATTTGTATTCATTTTTGAATAATTAATAATGTAGTGGGTAGCTTTTACATAGTCTAAATTCTTTGTTGCATACAAATAGTTATTCTCTGGATTTTGGTAAAAATTTCCATACGCTAAACTCATCTGTGCATCTTTACCTGTTTTGTATGCAAAGGAAATCCTTGGTGCAATATTCCATTTGTTAAGAATAGACGAATGCTCGAAACGGGTTCCAATTTTTGCAGCAATATCATTTGTAATGTATAAATCTGTTTCGGCAAAACCAGAAAACAAGTTCTCATTCAAACTTGTATAATAATTTTTAAATTTTGTTTTGTTGAATGTGTGCCAATATTCGCCCCCAAATCTTATTGCATTAATGCCTTTTAATTTCTTTTCAAATATGGCTTTTAACTGAGAAACATTTGCTGTGTTTTTTAAGGTAAAATTATTTGAATCTATGTACCATAAACCAGATGTGGTAAGTTGATTATTTTGATTTTGAATTTGCGAAAAAATATCATTGCTATTGGTACTGTAACTCGCTGCCCAATTGGTTTTCCATCCTTTACCAAGGTTTTCTTTCCAGCTAATATTATTATACCAGTTTGTGCCTGTTAATCCAAAAGCATCTTTTAGAGTAGAGCTATCAATGTTGGGTCTTCTCAATCCCAATTCCTGTGCATTAAAGCTGCTATAGAACTTCAACATTCCTTTCTTTGTTTTAATTCTAAAGTTGCCTTCACCACTATGAAATGCAGGAACAGTAAAGTAATCGGGCTTTTGCTTTACAAGTTGAAAATAAGGATACACATTGGTATAACCATAATTCAAACCATAAGAAGACTTTTTGTTTTTAGCCAATTGCTGTGTGCCAAGCCCTACAAATACAGATGAAATAGAAGCATCAATTTCTGAACGCTCAGGCAAATCAATACTTTCCAAAATAATTGCAGAAGACAATGCTTGTCCATACAATGCAGAATATCCACCTGTACTAAATACTGTGCCTTTGAATAAGAAAGGGGAGAATCGACCACGGGTTGCGATGTCTTGAGCTCCTGCGAAATATGGATTGTTTACATAAGTGCCATCAATAAATTGCTTTGCTTCGTAACCTGCACCACCACGCACAAACAAACCTTCTTGCTCGCCAATTTGCTGAGCCCCTGGTAAGGTCTTTAAAGCCCCACTAACATCACCATTGGAGCCTGCTGTTGTAACCACATCCAAAGAACTCATTACAGTTGCTGCACGTTTTCTATCACCAGCTTCAAACGATCCAGCAGTAACGGTTACAGCTTTAAGTTCGTTAATTTCTTCTTTTAAAATAAAATTTAAAACAACATTATCCTTGTCAATACTAATATTTTGTTTAACAGTAGTGTAATCTATCATTTTTGCCTCAACAACAAATGCTCCTTTCTCGGTGATTTTAAAAGAAAAATTTCCCATAGAGTCACTTACTGCACCATCGTAGGAGTTAACAAGTGTAACACTTACTCCTATTAGCTTTCGACCTTTATGGTCTTTAGTTGTGCCACTAATTTTTACTTGTGCAGTTAATGAAAAGTGAATGATGATAAACGAGAGAAGGAGTAAATATTTTTTCATTTGCTATGGTTGTGTATGCAAACATAAATAGAGCCTTTGATAACGAGCAAATTTTTATTGCATAGTTCTGGTGTATCTATCAATTCAATAATTGAACAATTATTCCTAAAAATGTTTTGTAATTTTTTAAAACTATCAAATGCTTTATACCATAGATTTGCTCTTCAATTTTTTATCTGAAACAAGCTGTTGTCATACTACTTTTATGCTACTATAGTTTCGCTATTATAGCGTTTCCAATGTGTGACTTTTCTATGATTGCTGATATGCCAGAAATGTATCAACACTGTAAAGAAACGGAAGATAAAAACCTTACTGCACTGGATTTTATTACAGATCATCTCATAGATTTTGACATTTTTTTTGATGTTCACGAAAACAATAGCTCCGAAAAACCACATCAACCGCAAACACATCACATCACAAATTTCTTTGTTCAGCTATTTAGTCCTCAACAAATATTTACTGCAAAAAAGCAACATTTTTATAATAGCTTTCCCAAAAAAATATACTCCAGTTATACTGTTAATTACTCTTTCAATTTTTGCAGTAGCATATTTCACCCTCCAATAGTTTAAGCTACATAATGTTCGTTTAATTAAAACTTACACAACTATTAACAGCTTGTGAGTTTATTGTATTTATCAATATCAAAAATGCTTTGATATTGATGTGCATTGAATAAACATATAGCTATACATTTTGCATTAAATAAATATTAGAAAGTGAAAGTAGAGCAATACAAAATACTTGTAGCAGACGATGATATAGGCTACATAAAGAAAAGGTTTTTCAATTTAGGTCAGGATGAGTTTCAACTATATTTCATTAACCATTTTGATAAAATACTTGCAACAATTCAAAAGGTTTTGCCAGACGTGATTTTAATAAATCAACAGTTATTCGTTGAAAAGGGAAATGCGATAATAAGTCACTTGCAAAAAAGTATGCATCTGAGAAATACACCTGTTGTAGTTATTGCAGCCAAGGCAGATGAAGCTACTCATATCAAGGCTTTAGAAGCATCGGCAGATGATTTTATTGCTGATACAGCAAGCTATAAATTTCTGCATTTACGAATAAAAGCACTTCTTAAAAGAGCAACCACAGAACATATAAAAAAGCAAATTTCCTTTAATGATTTTACATTGGATATTGATGATTATGTGTTAACGAGTAAAGATGAAATTATTAGATTGCCTAAAAGAGAATTTGAGTTGTTAAGTTTTTTTGCCACCAATCCCAACAGGGTTTTTAGTAGAAAAGAAATTGTAGAAGCCTTGGTGGGCAAGGATATTATCATTAGTTTAAACTCAGTTGATGTGCATATTTGTAAAATAAGGCAAAGAACAAAAATCAATAATATTGAAACTATAGCCAGAGTAGGTTATAGGTTTTTGATATAGATAACTCTATTAAAAAAGCCACAATGAAAATTGTGGCTTTTTTAATTATTTTAGAAAAGTTCCTTCGGTATTTAGAATGACTTCTTTCTTCTTTTTACCAATCTTGATATCAGCTTCGTAAATTGTTTCTTTTTTTGAGTTTTCAATTTTATCAGCTTCAACAATTACAGAATTAGGATATTGTTTTTTTATGGATGCAACCACTGATGCTGGAAGTAGTGAAACACTAATTTCTGTTTCAGTTTCTATCCAAGTTCCCTCATTGGAAAAATTAGCAGAAACTTTTGTAGCGTTGAGTTTGAATGATGCTTCCCATTCCTTTTTATTTTCTTTAGCCCAACTCACATTTGTTGCACCTGCAAATTTTTGTTCAAATGCTTTTTGAACTGCTGATGGTGGTGTGTTAGTGAATGAACATAACGTAATCATTATAACATTTAAAACTAAAATTGCTTTTTTCATTACTTTTTTTTTACAGTTATAAAATGTATTTTATTGTTCCTTTAACAAGCCAGATGCTTGAACAAGAAATGCAGTATCAGTTAATGTGATGTTGGTAAATGAAGCAGTTATTTTACCAGTAGATGAAACTGTAACATATACTGAATCGCCAGATGTTCCAAGAGAATAATAATCGTGTATTAATCCACCACCAATCAGGCAATCTACACCACAGTTTGATGAGTTTAAAGTATCTGCATCATCATTCATAACTGCATAGGCTTTTGTAGCTGTTGGGCGAGCGAGAAAACTAATGGTTAAGCTATCCTTATTGTCATTTGTACAGTATAACATTTGAGCAGATGCACTATAATGTGTACCTTGACTTCCAGATTTGTATGAAACCCCATCTACACTAAAACTACCACCAGTGTCAGCAGCTGTTGTTGAATCTTTTTTGCACATAGCAAATGCTATACATAAAACTAATAGAAAAGGTAAGGCTGTTTTTTTCATTGATTGCTTTGTTAATTGTTTTAGGACTGCAAGTAAACACTATTGCTTGAATATTTGAGTAACTCTTCTAAATTTTAAGAACTTAATAATTTTCTGCCAATCATTTCTGCAACTCTTTCTCCGTCCATTGCAGCACTAACAATGCCTCCAGCATATCCTGCACCTTCAGCACAAGGGTATAAATTAGTTATTTGTGGATGCTGAAGTGTGTCATCATTTCTTGGAATGCGAACAGGGGAGGAGGTTCTGCTTTCTGTAGCAACAACGATGGCCTCGTTGGTATAATATCCTTTCATTTTTTTGCCAAATGCTTTAATACCTTGTTGCAATGCTTGATGAATAAAATGTGGTAAAACATTTTTCATATCAACACTATTAATGCCAGGTAAATAAGAACAATTTGGTAAATCTATAGATGTTTTACCCTCGCAAAAATCAACTACTCTTTGTGCTGGTGCAACAAAATTACCTCCACCAAATTCAAATGCTTTTTGCTCTACCATTTTTTGAAATTCAAGCAAGGCAAGAGGGTTAGAGTTTATAGTTGATGGTTTATGGTTAGTAGTAAACTGTACACCGTAAATGTCCTGTAACTCAACAGTAACAACCATTCCACTGTTTGCATAAGGGTTATTTCTTTTGCTTGGACTCCATCCATTTACTACCAATTCGTTTGCATTGGTTGAAGCAGGAGCAATGATTCCACCAGGACACATACAAAAACTAAAAACACCTCTGCCATTAACCTGTTCAACCAAACTGTAAGATGCTGGCGGTAAATATTCACCACGTTTTATTTCCTCTTGTTTTAAAAGAGTAGGAGGTAGGTTGTATTGGCAAGCATCAATGATGCTTTGTGGATGTTCAATTCTTACTCCTAATGCAAATGGTTTTGCTTCTATTAAAATATTTTTTTTGTGAAGTAATTCAAATATATCTCTGGCACTATGCCCAGTTGCAAGAATGATAGATGTTGCTGAAAAGCAATCTCCATCTGCTGTTTCAACAGATTTTATAGAATTATTTTCAATAATAAAATTAACTACTTTTTTGTTAAAATGAACTTCGCCACCATTTGCAATAATGCATTCACGCATTGCAGTAATAATGTGAGGAAGCTTGTTGGTGCCTATATGTGGATGTGCTTGATACAATATTTTTTCATCGGCACCAAACTGAACAAAAGCATTTAATATTTTATCAATATTGCCACGTTTATTGCTGCGAGTATAAAGTTTTCCATCGCTATAAGTTCCTGCTCCACCTTCACCAAAGCAGTAATTACTTTCAGGGTTTATTATTCCCTGTTTGTTCAATGCAGCAAGGTCTCTACGTCTATCCCTCACATTTTTTCCACGCTCCAGAATAATGGGTTTAATACCTTGCTCCAAAAGTTTTAGTGCTGCAAATAAACCTGCTGGTCCTGCACCTACTATAATTACTTTTTTTGATGTTGAAGTAATATTTTTAAAATCTATTTTATCTGTTATTCTTTCAATGAAAGGCTCATCAATAAAGGCTTGCAGTGTAATGTTAAACCATATCTGGTGCCTGCTTCGGGCATCAATGGATTCCTTTAATTTATAAAAACCTGTTACCTGATTTTCTTTAATACCAATGCTTGCAGCAATGTAAGAAGTAATGATAGCATCACTTGCAGCTTCTGATGGCGTAAGTTTTAAGACTATTTTTTGTTGCATTTTGTTGTTAGGTTTTTATCCTAAAAAGGGTTGCAAAGATGGGTATTGTGGTGTTATATATTTTTGTTATAGTTTATCGTCCCAAAAAACATTTTCTTGTTTTGTATAAAGTTTATGCTGTTTTAGCTTCGTTGGAATTTCACTTATAAATAAAAAAATTGTTACAACTATGGTAAAAAGCATTAGCGAAAAAGCAAGAAACGAAAAGCATTGCAACAACAAATAAAATGTAATATTTATAAACAATAATGCCGATACAACTGTAAGCATAATAGCAGAAAAATATTTTTTCATCATCAATAAAACATAAGTAACTATTGCAAGAATGTAGGCAAATGCAAAAGCATAATTAATGGTATCATCAAGAATTACCTGTAAATGCTGTATTAAACATATTGATGAAAACACCACACCTATACCTCCCAAAAACAAACACATTTCAGCATCTTTTACTGATAGTTCTTTTGCTGTATTTTTCTTCATAACATAATTAAAAGCTCCAAAGATTAGTGTTTATTTCTTTACTCCTTCACCACTTTAATTTTCTCACCATTGTCAAAGCTAAAAATATAAATACCATTAGCCCATTGTTTGGTGTTAATGGTTTGATGTTCTGTTATATTGTTTAATTGTTGAATCGTTCTACCAAAACAATCGGTAATAATTAAGTGTTTTACACCTTTGGTATTTACTGTTACAAAGTCTTTTGCAGGGTTAGGAAATACAGTGATAGAACTGTTGCCTTCTAACAACACAACAACAATATTTGAGTAACTAATCTTCCCATTATTCTCTATCATTTTAAGGCGATAATAGTTTACTCCTTTGTTAGGTGTTTCATCTTTTAATTCATAAACAGCACCATCTTTATTAATAGCTTGCACACTGCCCAAAGCATTGTAGGTATTGGCATCTAAGCTTTTTTCAACAATGTATTTGTTCATATTAATTTCTGTTGCAACCTGCCAGTTAAGGGTAACAGTTTTATTGTTGTTGAGCTTGCCAGTAAAAGATTTTAATGTAACAGGAGTAATAACTGCTTTAATAATTGTTGTTGCTGTGCTACTGATTGGTAATCGATAATTGTAATATGTATTGGCTTTGTTGGTAATAATAGTCCCAGCTGTTAAATTGCTTTGTGGCTTTACTTTAAAACTCACAAAACCCAGACTGTGCAGTGCATTGGCAGATGCCTGTGGTAGTTTTATATTGAGCAATTCAAGTGTTACAACATTGCCCTTTACGGTTGTTCTGCATTTGTGAGAACTGCTTAACATTTGCAGGGTATTGGCTTGCAGCAGCGAACTCAATGTGTCTGTAATAACAATATTGAAGGCGGTGTCTGTACCAGTGTTTTTAAAGTTAATGGTGTAATAAATATCCTTACCACTGGCTACCTGTGCTGCTGTTAAACTTGGCGTAGCCCTTTGTCCATTGGTAATGGATGCTCCTTCAACCAGCATATAAAAGCTATCGCTTGCTGCAATATTTGTTCCCAACGCAATACCATAATTTGTCTTTAAAGTATCGCCAATGTTGGCTGTTGATTTAACATCGTAGTATGCTGTGAAACTGTTGATTTGTCCTGGCTGCATATTGGTTTGTGCCGTGGCTATGCCATTGGCTGTAGCTATAGCATTGGCATCGGTGCAGGAATCATAATTCAAAAGATAGTAAGTATAATTTAAATACGTTGTTGGCGATAGCACACTTGTACCACAGTTTTCATACTGTACATAATAGGGCATTGCACCTCCTTGCACAGCATTAAAAACAAGTGGCACTGCAAACACAGATAAGCTATCAAATGTTGTTACCTGTTGCAAGGCAATGTCTTTAGTAACTGTTGTGTCATATTTATTAAAGTTGTATGAAACAGTTTGTGGCAAAGCATTAAAGCCTGTTGATGGTGTAATGGTTAATATATAACTGCCAAGGCTATCTGCTTGTATTTGATAAAACCCATTATTATCAGTAAAGGTATAATTGCCATTGCTCAACTGTACTTTTACATTGGCTTTGTAAGTGTCATTGCCATCGAAAATGGAGTTGGAATTTTCATCGGTGAAGATGTAGCCTCTTATTGTGGGGTAGGTTTTTGTGTACTTAGCTACATATTTATAACCACTTGCATTTGAAAAGTTACCTGCTGCATATATATTCTCAGCAGCATCGCTACAAATAGATGTAAAGTAATCATTTGCTGGCAATGCATTTGATCCTCCTAATTCACTCCAACTACTACCATCCCATTTAGCTATATACCTTTTGCCACTTGTATTAGTAAATTGTCCTCCTACATATATATTACCAGTCGCATCAATACAAATAGTTCTAATAAGACCATTTGCTGACAGAGCATTCACACCAATGCCTAATTCACTCCAATTACTGCCATCATATTTTGCTACATAATAGTTGCCGCTTGCATTTGTAAAACTTCCTACAGCATAAATATTACCGACACCATCACTATAAACAGAAGAAATATCATCATTTGCAAATAGTGCATTTGTTCCGCCCAATTTGCTCCAAGTACTGCCATTCCATTTAGCTACATATCTTTTTTTATTACCATTTACATTCGTAAAAAAAGCTCCTCCTGAGTATATATTACCAGTCGCATCACTACAAATAGAATAAATAAAACTATTTATTGAAGCTCCACCACTCAGTACATTCCAACTGCTGCCATTATATTTTATTACACTTTTGTAGCTAGCAGCATATATATTGCCTGTAGCATCACTGCCAATAGAAAGGATAGAACCGACTCCACCGCTTGCTGACAAAGCATTTACACCACCTAATTCAATCCAAGTATTGCCAACATATTTCGCTACGTAAAAATTCCCATTTGTATTTGTAAAAGCCCCTGCTGCATATATATTACCAGCAGCGTCACTATAAACGGAATTTATTACATCATTTGCGGATAGTGCATTTATTCCCCCTAACTCACTCCAAGCACTACCATCATATTTTGCTACATAATATTTGCCATTTGTATTTGTAAAAACTCCTGTTGCATATATATTACCAATAGCATCACCACAAATAGAAATAATCATACTGTCAGTTGATAGAGCATTTGTACCTCCTAGCTCACTCCATTGTGCATTGGCAATATTGTTAGTAAATATCAAACCTGCAATCAGTAAAAACTTTTTCATAAATAAGAGGGTTTATAGTTGTTATTGGTTTATTATCAGTAGTCTTAAGTAGTAAATGTATAAATTATTTTACACTAACGCTTAAATCTTTTTAAACGAGTAGTTTTTGGCATTTACCGAGTTGTTTCAGGCAATAAACGAGTAAAATAAAAATTAAAAGTTATTAAAATAATTTCGCCTGTGCGAGACAAGTTTTGTTTTAGCAGAGAATAAATCCGCCTGTGCGAGACAAGTTTTGTTTTAGCAGAGAATAATTTCGCCTGTACGAGACAAGTTTAGTTTTAGCAAAAAATAAATACGCCTGTGCGAGACAAGTTTAGTTTTAGCAGAGAATAAATCCGCCTGTGCGAGGCGAGTTTTGTTTTAGCAGAGAATAATTTCGCCTGTGCGAGACAAGTTTAGTTTTAACAAAGAATAAATCTGCCTGTGCGAGACAAAGTTATTATTTACAAAAAATTATTGCCGAAGATGTTCTACATTAGAGATTTTAATAAGCAATTAGTCCTGCAAAATTAAATGGCTAAATTACCTCTCGCAGAAAACAGGGAATTCACAGAAAATACAATACAAATTCTGCGTTATCTGTGCTTTCTGCGAGCAAAAAATTAATATAGATAATTCTGCACGACTACTTATCAGAAATAATAAACATCTTAGGAAATTAACGCTTCGACAAGCCCTGCGTGACATTGTATATTATTATTAAGCTCTACAGCAGTCATACTGAGCTTGTCGAAGGATATTGAAAAAAACAATTTCCGAAGAGGTTTATATAAGAGATTTTAATACCAAAATCCAATCTATCATTCAACGCTATCTACCTGTAGCAAAGAGTTTGGTTGTGTTAATGTGAATAAATTTTTTAATTTTATTGTAATTAAATATTACTTGTTGAAAAAATAGTTTGAAAAAAAGTTTGTCAGTATCACACATCCCCCTACTTTTGCACTCCGTTTGAAAAAATGGTAAAGCATATGTCACAACGAATCAGAATTAAATTACAGAGCTTCGATCACAACTTGGTAGATAAATCTGCTGAGAAAATAGTGAAAACAGTAAGAAGCACAGGTGCCGTAGTTACAGGACCTATTCCTTTGCCAACACGTAAAAGAATATTCACTGTTCTTCGTTCGCCACACGCTAACAAGAAAAGTCGTGAGCAATTTCAATTGTGTACACACAAAAGATTGCTAGACATATACACATCTTCTTCAAAAACTGTAGATGCTCTAAGCAAATTAGATTTGCCATCTGGTGTTGAAGTTGAAATCAAGGCATAATAGCCCGCTTTTAAAAAGGCAAAAAACAAAAGTTCTTAAAATTAATACAAATCAACTTCCAATCAGCCTTGGCTGAGAAAGAAGCTCTGAAATAAAGAAACGAGTTTATTTCTCAATTATATAGAATAGAGAAAAAGCTTAAACATATAAACAGACCCTTCGAGGTTTGTTTACTATCGGTACTTCTACTTCTTAGGTAACTAAGAAAACAACGGAAAAGGTCGTTAGCAAACAAAAGGATTGAATTCAGATTTTCATCAACTGAATGTCCTAAACACCTCAGCGGGGCAACTAAAACCGCATACGATGAAAGGAATTATTGGAAAAAAAATTGGTATGACAAGCATTTTTGCTGCCGATGGCAAACAAACAGCTTGCACCATTATTGAGGCTCAACCAAACACGGTTACTCAAGTTAAAACCATTGAAACAGATGGTTACAACGCACTACAATTGGCAGTTGTTGATAAGAAAGAAAAACATTCTGTAAAGGCAGAAATCAACCACTTTGCAAAAGCAAATACTGCACCTAAAAGATTTACAAAAGAATTTCGTAATTACTCATTAACTAAAGCATTGGGCGAAACTGTTGGTATCGACATTTTTGCTGAAGGCGACGAAGTTGAAGTGGTAGGCACATCAAAAGGAAAGGGTTTTCAAGGTGTTGTAAAACGCCACGGATTCTCTGGAGTTGGTGAAGCTTCTCACGGACAACACGATAGACAACGTGCTCCAGGTTCTATTGGTAACTCATCAGATGCATCTCGTGTATTTAAAGGAATGAGAATGGCAGGAAGAATGGGTGGTGATAGAATTAAAACTAAAGGATTGAAAGTTGTTAAACTTTTCCCAGAAAAAAATTATATCTTAGTTACTGGTTGTGTTCCAGGGCACAATGGTTCAATAGTTTTAATACAAAAATAAAAACAATTAGCTAATACGATATTGATGGAGTACTAATTTAAACATCATTATCGAGTTATCAAATTATCAAATTAAGAAAGATGCAATTAGAAGTTTTAAATATACAAGGTCAAAAAACTGGTAGAACAGTTGAATTGCCAGAAGAAATTTTTGGTATCGAACCTAATGATCACGTAATGTATCTTGCTGTAAAGCAATATATGGGTGCTCAACGTCAAGGAACACACAAAGTAAAAACACGTGCTGAAGTGAAAGGATCAAGCAAAAAACTTCACAAACAAAAAGGTACTGGTGGAGCAAGAAAAGGTAATTTGCGTAATCCTTTGTATAAAGGTGGTGGTACTATTTTTGGACCAAAACCACACGGTTATGATACTAAATTAAATAGAAAAGTAAAAGACTTAGCTAAAATATCTGCACTTACTTACAAAGCTAGAGAGTCTGCAATCATTGTGTTAGAAGATATGAACTTTGCTGCTCCTAAAACTAAAGAAGTTATAACTGCAATGAAAAATTTGAATGTTGCAAATAAAAAAACATTGTTGATATTGCCAGAGTATAACGATAATGTTTATTTAAGCACTCGTAATGTGCCAAACATTGCAAGCACATTATTAGCAGACATTAACACTTACGACATTATGAATGCAGAAGTGTTGGTGATAACAGAAAATACAGCAAAAATATTTTCAGAAAACGAAGAAGCATAATCAACAATTATCAAATTGTCAAATTAAATTGAAATGAAAGCATCAGAAGTATTAATAAAACCTATTTTAACCGAAAAAGCTAATTTGCAACAAACAAAGTTGAACAAATTTTCTTTTAAAGTAGATAAAAGAGCTAATAAATTAGAAATCAAAAAAGCTGTTGAAAGCTTTTACGGAATTACTGTTACAGATGTAAATACATTAGTAGCTCCAGCAAAAAATAAAAGTAGAAATACTAAAGCTGGACTTATACAAGGTAAAAAATCGTCTTACAAAAAAGCAATGGTAACTGTTGCTAAAGGTGAAACAATTGATTTGTACGGAGGACTTTAATTAAGTTCTTGATTTAAAAAATATAGACAGCAAGTCTGATAATAATTGCAAAATTGTTGAATCAAAAGTTCAACGTTTAAAAAGAAAACAAAATGGCATTAAAGAAATACAAACCAATGACGGCAGGAACCCGTTGGAGAATTGGTAACGCTTACGCAGAAATTACTACTAATGTTCCTGAAAAAAGTTTAGTTGAACCATTAAAAAGAACTGGTGGTCGTAACTCTAAAGGTCGTATGACTATGCGTTACATTGGTGGTGGACACAAAAGACATTACCGTATCATTGATTTTAAAAGAAATAAATTCGATATGGATGCAACTGTTGTATCTATCGAATATGATCCAAACCGTACAGCATTTATCGCTTTGTTAGAATATACTGATGGCGAAAGAAGATACATTTTAGCTCCTCAAGGATTGCAAGTTGGTGCTAAAGTAAGAAGTGGGAATGATGTTGCTCCAGAAATTGGAAATGCACTTCAAATGAAATCTATTCCTTTGGGTACAGTAATTCATAATATTGAATTGCAACCAGGACAAGGTGGAAAAATGGCTCGTAGTGCAGGAACTTCAGCTCAATTAGCAAATAAGGAAGAAAAATATGCTGTATTGAAAATGCCAAGTGGTGAGTTAAGAAAAGTATTGATTAACTGTTTTGCTACTGTTGGTGTTATTTCAAATAGTGATCATAACTTGGAAACTGCTGGTAAGGCTGGTACAAACAGACATAAAGGTACTCGTCCAAGAGTAAGAGGTGTTGCAATGAATCCAGTAGATCACCCTATGGGAGGTGGTGAAGGTAGAAGTAGTGGAGGACATCCAAGAAGCAGAAATGGTAAATATGCTAAAGGAGAAAAAACAAGAACAAGAGGAAAAGGAAGTGATAAATTAATTATCCAAAGAAGAGACGGAAAAAAATTAACTAAGTAATTATAAATGTTAAAATATCCCATTTGCTTGGGAGAATAAACAAACTAAAATAATAATATGGCTCGTTCGATTAAAAAAGGTCCTTACATTGATGCTAATTTAGAAGGAAAAATATTAGGTATCAATGATGGAAAAGCAAAAAAAGGTGTTATTAAAACTTGGAGTCGCAGAAGCACAATTTCTCCAGATTTCGTAGGACATACTTTTGCGGTACATAACGGAAATAAATTTATTCCAGTATATGTAACTGAATTTATGGTTGGACACAAACTTGGGGAGTTTGCACCAACAAGAAACTTTAGAGGACACGCAGGAAGTAAATAAAATAAATTTCTAATTTAAAGGTTTTGAGTTTCAGAATAGAAGCAAGAAATCAGAAATCAAAATATAATGGAAGCAATAGCTAAATTAAATAATTACCCAACTGGACCACGCAAAATGCGTTTGTTGGCTGATGTAATTAGAGGAATGGAAGTAGAGAAAGCTTTGGCAATTCTTGAATTTCACCCTCAACACAATGCAGTTCCTTTAGCAAAATTGTTAAAGAGTGCAATTAACAATTGGGAGCAAAAGAATGAAGGTGCAAGTGCTGCTGATAGTGGGTTAGTTTTAAAAACTATTTTTGTTGATGGTGGAAGAGTTCTTAAAAGAATGAGACCAGCACCACAAGGACGTGGCTATAAAATTAGAAAAAGAAGCAATCATGTAACAATGATTGTTGATCAAAAGAATTAATAAATTTACCAAATTATCAAATAAAAAATAATGGGTCAAAAAGCAAATCCGATTGGTAACAGGTTAGGTATCATCCGTGGATGGGATAGTAATTGGTTTGGCAGCAAAAATGATTATGCTGGGAAATTAATTGAAGATTATAAAATTCGTACTTACCTAATGGCTCGTATTAACAAAGGTGGCGTAGCTAAAATTGTTATCGAACGTACTTTAGGAAAAATAATCATAACTATCCACACAAGTAAACCAGGTATTATTATTGGTAAAGGTGGGGGAGAAGTTGACCGTATCAAAGAAGAATTGAAAAAGTTGACTGGAAAAGATGATGTTCAAATTAATATTTTGGAAATTCGTCGCCCAGAATTAGATGCAAATATTGTTGCAGATACAATTGCTCGTCAAATTGAAAATCGTATCAACTTCAAACGTGCTACTAAAATGGCAATTGCTTCTACACTTAGAATGGGTGCCGAAGGAATTAAAGTTAAATTAAGTGGTCGTTTAGGTGGAGCTGAAATTGCACGTAGCGAAGAACTTAAGCAAGGTCGTACTCCATTACATACTTTTAGAATGGATATTGATTATGCAAATGTTTTTGCTCAAACAGTTTACGGAAAAATTGGTATCAAAGTTTGGATTTGTAAAGGAGAAGTTTTAGGAAAGAGAGATTTGAATCCAAATTTTATTAGTGGTAAAGATGCTGCTGGTGGAGATAGAAGAGATGATAGACGTGGTGGTTTTGATGATAGAAGAGGAGGAGACAGAAGAGATGATAGACGTGGTGGTGGTGGTGGAAGACCAAGTGGAGGTGGAGGAAGAAGATAGTTTTTAATTAGCTAATTAGCCAATGTGCTAATATGCTGATGAATAAAAAAAATTACTTACAAATGTCTAATTAGCACATTAACTAATTATCGCATTAGCAAATTTAAAAAGATGTTACAACCAAAAAGAAGTAAGCATAGAAAACAACAGAAAGGACGTATTAGAGAAGTAGCAAAAAGAGGTGCTGCAATATCATTTGGCTCATTTGCTTTAAAAGCTCTTGAACCGATTTGGTTGACAAATCGTCAAATAGAAGCTGCTCGTCAAAGTATGACCCGTGCAATGAAAAGAGAAGGTAATGTTTGGATTAGAATATTTCCAGATAAAATTATTACTCGCAAACCAGCTGAAGTGAGAATGGGTAAAGGTAAAGGTAATCCAGAATTTTGGGCTGCTGTTGTTGAACCAGGGCGTATTATTTTTGAATGTGATGGTGTAACTGAAGAAACAGCAAAAAATGCAATGCACCTTGCAGCACAAAAACTTCCTATTAAAACTAAGTTTGTAGTAAGAAGAGACTTACAATCATAAAAATAGATTAGCTAATTAGCCAATGTGCTAATGTGCTAATGATTGAAAAATAACTATAATGTTTTAATTAGCAAATCAGCATATTATCACATTATCAAATCTAAAACAGATGGCAAAGAAAAAAGCAAATACAAAAGAGAACTTAACAGAAATGCATATTGATTCTCTTAAAGGCAGAATTGCAGAAGATCAATTAAGATTAAAAAAAATGCAATTTGCCCACGCTATGACTCCATTGGAAAACCCAATGTTGATTAGAGGTTTGAGAAGGGACATTGCAAGATCACAAACTGAATTGAGTAGTAGAAAATAATAATTAGCCAATTAGACAACAAATAATTGTCGAATTATCAAATTTATAAAATGGAAACAAGAAATTTAAGAAAAATAAGGACAGGTGTTGTTACCAGCAATAAAATGGAGAAAACTGTTACAGTTGCTGTTGAAAGAAAAGTAAAACACCCTATCTATGGTAAGTTCGTTAAAAAGACTACCAAATTCCATGCTCATGATGAAAAGAATGAGTGTACTATAGGTGACGTTGTGAAAATTATGGAAACCCGTCCGCTGAGCAAGACAAAGCGTTGGAGACTGGTAGAAGTAGTTGAGAAGGCGAAGTAATTATTAGCCATTAGCTGTTAGCTGTTAGCTATTAGTGAAAGGCAGGAAAAATGATTTTGGTTGGCTAAAAG
>JANYEP010000060.1 GCA_025363075.1 Chitinophagaceae bacterium
CTTAATTATAAAAACTATGTTGCTTAAAAAATATTACTACGGCGATTATGGAGAAATTGAAGGTGGGGTTTCTTCAAACAAACAGGAAACTGAATTTCCACTTTGGGAAGTTTTTATTCGCAGCAAGCAAGGCTTAGATCATAAGCACGTTGGTAGTTTACACGCTGCTGATGTTGCTATGGCAATGGAAAATGCAAGGGATGTTTATACTCGCAGAATGGAAGGTGTGAGCATTTGGGTTGTGGAAAGTAAATACATTCACGCCAGCAATCCTGATGAAGCTGAAAGCCTTTATGAGCCTGCAACTGATAAGATTTACCGTCATCCAACTTTTTATAATTTGCCTGATGAAGTAGGGCATATGTAGTACCAAAAACAATGAAAAATAATTTAATAAACTACACACTTCATCTTGCTGACTCTACCTTAATTCTATCTCATAGAAATAGCGAATGGTGTGGGCACGGACCAATTCTTGAGCAAGATATTGCTCTTACAAATATTGCATTGGACTTGCTTGGGCAATCAAGAAATTTTTATCAATACGCTGCAACACTTATGGGTGAAGGGTTTGATGAAGATAAATTAGCTTATTTAAGAGATGCAAATGAATTTAAAAACCATTTGATAAGTGAACAGCCAAATGTAGATTGGGCTGTCACTATTCTTCGTCAATTTTATTTTAGTTGCTTCCAACATTTTTTTTACAATGAATTAAAAAATAGCAACGATGAACAACTTGCAGCCATTGCTACCAAAGCATTAAAGGAAGTTACTTATCATTTACGCTGGAGTAGTGAATGGGTGATTCGTCTTGGTGATGGAACACAAGAAAGCAATAATAAAATGCAAAATTCAGTTCAAGCCTTAAAAGACTTCATTGATGAATTTTTTGTGATGAGTCATTATGAAACAACATTATTAACTGAAAATATTAGTGTTGATTTAGGCAAGATAAAATTGCTTTGGCAACAAAAAGTAAATGATGTTTTTGAAGAAGCTACTTTAAAATTCGTTCCTTCAAATAACAAGCAAATTGGTGGAAAAAATGGAAATCACAGTGAGCATTTAGCAATTTTATTAAATGAAATGCAAGTGCTTCAAAGAACTTATCCAAACAGCGTTTGGTAATAATTATGACAGATAATTTTAAACCATATTATGCAGTCGTTTTTACTTCAACAAAAATTGAAGCAGAAAACAATTATGCTGAAGTTGCAAATAGAATGTTTGAATTAGCAACAACACAATCAGGCTTTATAGGTATTGAATCTGCACGAAGTGAAATAGGAATAACTGTAAGTTATTGGGAAAGTATAGATGCCATCAAAAACTGGAAAAACAATGCTGAACATTTGATAGCACAGCAGCTTGGTAAAGATTCTTTTTATCAATCTTACACTACAAGAATTTGCAAAGTAGAGAGGGAATATAGTTTTGAAAAATGATTAAATCTTCAAATAATATAAAAGTTTTAAAAAGCCCTCCTTTGGAGGGTTGGGAGGCTGAAATCTGGAACATTCTTGAAACAGTTTGCGACCCTGAAGTGCCAGTTTTAACCATTACAGATTTAGGAATTGTGAGGGATGTAAAAGTTGATGGTGAACTTATAGAAATCATTATTACACCAACCTACACTGGCTGCCCAGCAATGGATATGATTGCAATGAACATTCGTTTGGCATTGATAGAAAATGGTTATTCAAATATAAAAATCACATCCATTTTATCGCCAGCCTGGACAACAGATTGGATGACAGAAACAGGCAAACAAAAACTGCAAGAATATGGCATTGCTCCACCAAAAGGAAACGCTGAAACCATTGCTGCTGATGGCATTGAATGCCCTCAATGCAAATCAATCAATACAAAATTAATTAGTGAATTTGGCAGCACAGCCTGCAAAGCTTTATATAAATGTGAAGATTGCAAAGAGCCTTTTGATTATTTTAAATGCTACTGATTTTACCACAGAGGCACAGAGAACACAGAGGCTAAATTATAACACTGTATATCTTTAAAACAAAAAAATTGTCTTACCAAAAATTTCAAGCAGATAATATTTTTACAGGCACTGAAATGCTTGATTCTTGCTATGTTTTAATTGCAAATCAAAATGGCATTATTGAAGATATTGTTGATAAAAAAGATGCTGGAAGCGATATTCAAAAACATCAGGGAATTATTTCACCAGGCTTCATTAACTGCCATTGCCATTTAGAATTAAGTCACTTAAAAGGTATGATTCCTGAGCATACAGGAATGGTGGATTTTATTTTGAACATACTCTCAAAAAGGTTTTCTCCAGAAGAAATTATTCAAGATGCCATAGAAAAAGCAGAGCAAGAAATGATAGCAAATGGCATAGTTGCTGTGGGTGATATTTGC
>JANYEP010000066.1 GCA_025363075.1 Chitinophagaceae bacterium
TGCTACCAATAAAAAACTAAACACTATCAATGGAATATTGTTATGCACCGATGAAGGAACAGGAGGGTTTTCGTAGATTTTTCTATCAGCAATAAAATGCTTTGTAGTGTTAAAACTATCAATTGCATACATCAGGTAGTCTGGTAAAAAGCTACTTTGTTCGGTAGTTACAGGCTTGTCTATTTTGCCGCCCAGCAAAAGGTCTATTCCAAATTTACTCCAACACATTCCACCTTTATCAAGGTAAACGTAGAGCATATTCCTAAACGTTGTACCCTTTACTACCAATGGTTTTGCAAATGGAATAGTGGTTTGTTTTTTTAAAATATCACGCACCCTTGTGGTGCAGTTATCAAACAGAAAATCGTATTTGTAAAAGGGATTTCTACCACTTAAATTATGGATAAGAAATTGCTGGATATTTATTTTCTCGGCATTTGATAGTTGCAACACCTGTTCTGTAATGCTTCTTTTTTCGGCACGGTATGCACTAAAAAAGTTATTTGGTTCATCTGTCGAAAGAAAATAATCGAGCTTGCCACGAGTAAATTTTAGCAAAAAATTGGGGTCTTCAAAATCGAATGTTCCATAGTTATAAATAATATCTGTTTGATTGGAGAAATCTGTAACCCTGATGGCAGTGTGCCCAAAAATAGAATACAATTCATCGCCAGGTGAGCAAGTGATAATACTGATTTGGAGAGTTGCTGTAGTATCTGTTTGCGACCAGGAAATGGTTGAAATGGCAAGTAGTAAAAAGAGGAATATTTTTTTCATTGATGGTAAATGTGTTGGCAAAAATATATTAGATAAATTAATGACCTATTTGAACAAAATCAAACAGTGGAAATGAAGTAAAAACCCCAAACTTGAGGTCTTCAACGTCAAAATTGAGGTTATACCACCTCAAACTTGGGGTTTCTAACGTCAAAATTAGGGTTATACCACCTCAAACTTGGGGTCTCCAACGTCAAACTTGAGGTTATACCACCTCAAATTTGGGGTCTTTAACGTCAAACTTGAGGTTTCGCCGTTGTTGTGTGTTCTTCACCAACAACTTTTTTCTATATATTCGACAGGGGGAATATTTTAAGATTATTCTCTAATAAATAATAGGAGATTTTTTAACACATTGAGAGGTGTAGGTTTTGTTGTTGGTGAAGAACACGCAACATTGGCGTAGATGGAAGCGAAGACCAACAAGGGCGAAAATTGCTTATTTTCAATGGTGCAAATTTATTTGGTAGTACGCCTAATATCATAAATCTTCGTGTTGTGTGTAACCTTTTGACACCCCAAAAATTGCAGACATAAACTTCAAATTTTATTTTATAAATGGCTCAATATAAAGACCAAAGTACAATTCAAATTGTTAGCCTTGAATCAATAGAATTAAACATTCCTACTTCACAATTTGGAATATTAGAAACTGAGGAAGAATTTCTTCACCAAATTGAGGGAGAATTTATGTACTGTGATTTATTAGTGGATGGAAAACTTTTTGTTACAGAAAAACAATTTGATGAAATACTTTCAATAGAGAATATATCAATTCATAAAATTTATGACTCAATAATTTACATCAATTCTTATTCGTCTATGGCTCGACATAAGTTTAATAGTTTAAACAAAGTTGTTAAAGTATTTTCAATTGACAACTTATTAGAAGATGACGAGGAAGACGAAGTATATTTTTTTCAACTAATCTAAAACAATGGACAACATCAAAGTAGAACACCAACTAACAGGAATTTCTGGGGAATTCTTTGTTGCAGCTGAACTTGCAAAACGTAATTTTCAAGTTGCATTGACTTTAGGAAATGCAAAAGGCATTGACTTATTCGCAACAAATCAAACAACAGAAAATACTTTTGAAATTGAAGTAAAAACATTAAGAAAAAAACCAAATTGCTTTACTCTTAACACAAAAAGACTAAACCATAAAAAGATTTTTATTTTTGTGTATCTCAATGAAGAAGGGACACAACCAGATTTTTATATTTTAAAAGGTGATGAAATTCTTGCAGACCCTAAATTTTACTATGGCTCAAGTTTAGACACAGAAAGAGAAACTGTAAATCACGGACCTTTGCAAAAACATAAAGACTGTTGGGACAAATTAAACTAAGGCTGCAGCCAACACGAACTGTGCAAAAAATCAAATAAATCAGGCATATTTTTTTCGCCTTTGTTGGTATGGCATAGCCTACCAACAAAGTTTTTTATGTAGTGCAATGTTGGTGAAGAACACGCAACATTGGCGTAGATGGAAGCGAAGACGACCAACAAGGGCGAAAAGTTTTATCTTTGTACCTTAAATAAATTTTATGCAAACATTACTCATAGAAATTGAATCCCCCACCAAAGCAAAAGAATTAACATCTATGCTTTCATCAATGAGTTTCATAAAAAAGGTTTCATCAATCAGCAAGCGTACTCAACTAATTTCAGCGTTGCAAGAACACGAAAATATCAAAGCAGTTATCGTGAAAAATAAAAACAAGGCTATAGCTAAATATTTATAATGAAAGTCAATCAACGTGATATTGTAGAGTTAAATTTTGAGCTACCAAATGGCAAGTTAAAAGCACATCCAGCATTGGTAATTTCAAATCAAAATGTATTAGATGCCGAAGACATTTTTTATGCAGTTATGATTTCAACTAAAGAGTATAACGATGAATTCACTTTTGAACTTACAAATGCAATGCTTACAAAACCACTTTCAAAAATATCTTTCGTTAAATGCTAATTACTTCAATCCTATTCTATCAATGAAGTAATTTCAAAAACATCATCTGTAAAACCTCAATACTTCGAGCAAATAAAACAGACAATTTTCGATACAGTTTTTTAACTTTAGTGTATAGCCTCGTTCTTCTACGCTTTCTATCATTGCAAGGTGCATATAAACCAACCACGATATTTCATTTTAAATAAGCCATACAATATGGTGTCGCAGTTTGTAAGCAGTCATCCTGTGAGGTTGTTGGGCGAAATAAAATTTGATTTTCCAGAGGGTATTCACGCTATTGGTAGATTGGATAATCATACAGAGGGGTTATTAATTCTTACAACTGATAAAAGGGTTACTAAATTACTGTTTACAAGTGGCAAGCCACACAAGCGAACCTACTATGCTTTGGTGCTTAAAAAAGTAACACCCGAAACTGTTGAGCAACTAAGAAATGGGGTGAGCTTCAACATTGCTGGTAATGCTATATACACTTCTACGCCTTGCGAAGTTGATATTGTTGATGAACCCAATTTTGTTTTTCCATCACCCTATAAACAAACACAATACCTTGAATATACCTGGTTGAAAATTAGTCTCACCGAAGGAAAATATCACCAGGTTCGCAAAATGGTGTGGGCTGTAAAACACAGGTGTGTAAGGCTTATACGCACCAGCATCGAAAATTTAGAACTGGGAGATTTGCCTGCTGGTGCTGTTAAAGAAATAGACGGCAATGAATTTTTTAACCTGTTGGATATTGATTTGCCCTAAACAATAACTACATTCCTACCACCACAAATTCTGTTCTTCTGTTTCTTGCTCTTCCTTCGTCTGTATTGTTATCTGCAATTGGTTGTGCTGCACCAAACCCTTTGTGGGCAAGCCTTGCAGCATTAATACCCTTGCTTGCTAAATAATCCACCACAGATTTTGCCCTATTGGTAGAAAGTTTAATGTTTTCTTCAGCAATACCCTTATTATCGGTGTAACCATTTATTTGCAGTTTAATGGTTGGGTTTTCATTCAACACCTGCACCAGTTTATCCAATTCAATTTTGCTGATAGGCAATAATGCAAAAGCATTTTTTTCAAACTGAACATTTTTAAAAGTAAAGCTGGCATTGAGTTTTATGGGTTGCAGGGCAATATCTTTTGTGTAAGTGCTGTCTGATTTTTCCTTGCTTAATTCATACACATTGCTATAGAACAAATATCCTTTTCTGTTTACAACAAAAGTGTAATCCTTACCTGTTGGCAACGGAATAAAATATTTGCCCAGTTCGTCGGCTGCAATTTTCATAATTGCTTTGCCAGTTGCATTGTCAATTAACTCGACAGAACTAGGCAAGCCTTTTTGTGTGGCTTCGTCAAATACCCTACCTCTCACAAACAAAGTTTTATAGGGACGAATATCTTCTCTAATATCAAATTTGTATAAATCCAATCCACCTCTACTATCTGCTCTATCACTTGCGTAGTAAGCTGTTGAGCCATCAGATGAAATGCAAATACTTCCTTCGTCTTCAATGGTATTAACAGGATAGCCTAAGTTTTCGGGAACACTCCATTGGTCAATTGCTGTTTTACGGGTAATGAATAAATCGGTTTTGCCATAGCCAGGTAAACCATCAGATGTAAAATATAGTGTTTGATTATCTGCGTGAATGTAAGGGTACAATTCGTTGCCAGCTGTGTTGATTGTAGCACCAAGGTTTACAGCAAAGCCCCATCTACCATTGGGTTGTCGAGTACTCATATACAAATCTCTGCCACCATAACCACCAGGTCTGTCGCTACTAAAATAAAGTGTTCTGCTATCTGGGCTAATGCTTGGTGCAGACTCCCAGTAAGGTGTATTTATATTTTCGCCAAGGTTCTCTGGTTCACTCCATCCATCTGGTGTATTGTAAGAAATGTATAAGTCGTAGCTGCCATAACCTCTTTCTGCAAAATCTCCTGCAAAAATTAGGTACTCGCCATCGCTCGAAACTGTTGCTGCACCTTTTAATGCTTGCCTGTTAATGCTACCTTCAACAATTTCTGCCTGGGCAAAATGATTGTTGGTAAAATTTGATTTCACAAAATATTCGCCAGTGTTTGTCATTCTTGTAAACACCAATAAACTATCGCTAATGCTGAGTGTAGGGTAATATTCTGAACGCTCTGTGTTTACACTATCACCCAAATTAATAGGTTGAAAACTGTAACTATTGCTGGGATGTTTTTTTTGATAATCTATTGCAAACTCACAGTTGCGTTTTCTGTATTGTGCAGCACCAATGCTTTTGCTACTAAGGTTTGGAATAGATAAAAATATATTTAATGCTTGCAATGCCTCATCAAATTTTCCAGCACCAGCAAGGTTTATAGCATAGGGCAATTTGTAAATATTGGTGTAATTGCTATCTTTTGAAAAAGCTATTTCGTAGTTTGTAATCGCATTTGCATACTCTTTTTTTTCACCATAAACACCCGCTAAAGATAAATATGCATCAATAAAATTATTGTCTGCATTAATGGTTTTTGTTAATGTTTCAATGGCTTCTTTAAGGTTTCCATCAGCAATTTGTGCAACAGCTTTTCCATAAAGTTTCATTGCTTTTGCATTGCTTGTTGATTGCGAAAAAGTACTGGAGAAAATGAAAAATGAAAATATGAAAACAATAAAACGCATTGAATGATTTTGTGCTAAGGTGCAGTAAATGATGCAAAACAAAAAGTTAAAATGTTTTTTTGTAATAACTTTTAAAATAGGCTTGCCTTAATATAAAATCATACTGCAATTATGTTCTGGCTCATTTTCACAAAACAAAAAACAAAACGGTATGTTAAATTTTAAAGCACATTATCAGCACTTTTTTCGCAAACCCTATCTTCGCAGCAGTTATGAAAAAAATAGAATCTTACAGAAGGCTTTTAGATGTTACAAAAGACACAGAATTAAAAGAGTTAAAATCGGTTTATAGAAACCTAATGAAAGACTGGCATCCTGATAAATTTCAAGATAATGAAGCCGAAAAATTAGCGGCCGAAGCAAAGAGTAAAACAATAATTGAAGCATATCATTTTTTGGTAAGCATTGCTCCAGAAACTATTGCTGCAACTTTAGAGCAATACACAGAAACTATAACAGTTTCGAGTATTGAGGATTTTGAATACAAAAACGAAAAGTTAACTATCAATTTTTCTGATGGTTCTTGCTACGAATATTTTGGTGTTCCAAAAGCAACTTATGTAAAACTTGTAAATGCTCCATCACAAGCACGTTTTGCACGCAGACATATTTGCAACTCGTTTGTTTATAGAAGTGCAATCAAATTGGTAGCTGCATAGATTGGTAAAAGACATTACAAAACACATAAAATAATAAAGCCCTTGCATTGCAAGGGCTTTATTTATAAATTAAATCGTCAATGATTTATCGTTTTATTTGGCTATGTACAAATAAACTGGTGATACTTTTATTTTCAGCAGCATTTCTAATTGCAATGGCAAATAAATCTGCAACAGAAATTACTTTTATTTTTTTTGTCTGGCTTTTTAAAGGAATCGTGTCGCAAACAATCAACTCTTCCAATACACTGTTTTCAATATTTTCATAAGCTTTTCCACTTAAAACAGGGTGTGTGCAAAATGCTCTCACGCTAACAGCACCTTTCTCCATTAACAATCCTGCACTTTTTGCAAGTGTGCCACCAGTGTCGCAAATATCATCTATCAACACAACATCTTTACCTGCAACATCACCAATAACCACCATACTTGCAATTTCGTTTGCACGTTTACGGTGCTTATCGCAAATAACCATTGGTGCATTAAAGAAGCTTGCTAATTCACGAACCCTATTGGTGCTTCCAACATCTGGAGCAGCAAAACAAAGGTTGGTTAATTTTAAATTTTCAATATATGGAATAAAAATAGCAGAGCTATCTAAGTGGTCAACAGGAATATCAAAAAATGCTTGAATTTGTGGAGCGTGTAAATCCATTGTTATCACACGGTTTGCACCAGCTGCTTCAAGCAAAGTAGCCATTAATTTGCTACCAATTGCCACACGAGGTTTGTCTTTTCTATCTTGTCGAGCATAACCATAATAAGGAAGTACAGCAACAATTTTATAAGCACTGGCACGCTTTGCTGCATCAATCATCAACAATAACTCCATAATGTTTTCTGCAGGGGCAAAAGTGCTTTGCACTAAAAAAACATAGTCTCCACGAATACTTTCTAAAAACACAGGTTGAATTTCACCATCGCTAAAATGCTGGATGTTTACTTTTCCAAGTCTTGCACCAAAACTTTTGGCTATTTTTTCAGCTAATTGTTGCGAGCCGTTTCCAGCAAATATTTTTACAGAGGAGTTCATAAAAAAGGGAATGGTTGCGAAGATAAGGTTGCGGTATCAATGAGAAAAAACTGATATGCTTTTAGCCAAAAATAATTGACCTCTTGATTGTTTTGTCTTCCTTATTTTACCAACATAAAAATTATTTGAACTTCTAACATTATTGGCAGAATATTTTTTTATTCAATATCTTATCTCAATACATCAAACTCTTTACATTTGTTAATATTGAAGCTATAATTTATGATGACACCAGCAGGAAAGCTTATTTCAATCGGGGGAGCAGAAGACAAAGGAACCGATTTGGAAAAAGGTGAAATACAACGCAGCAATCTTAATTTTTTTGAGTTGGGCATTCTCCGCAGAATTGCAGAAGAAGCTGGTGGCATTAATTCAAAAATTGAAATTATTACAACAGCATCTACCATTCCTTATGAAGTTGGTGAAGGTTATTTAGATGCTTTTTCAAAGATTAATTGCCACAATGTTGATGTAATGCACATTCGCAATAGAGATGATGCAAACAACGATGCTTATAAGCAAAGAATAAAAAAATGTGATTGTGTAATGTTTAGTGGTGGTAACCAGCTACGGTTAACTGCTGTTTTTGGTGGTACTGATTTTTTGCAAATTATCAAGCAACGTTATCAGGCAGAAAGTGAATTTATTGTTGCAGGCACAAGTGCAGGTGCAATGGCAATGAGCAATACAATGATATATGAAGGCAATGCAGCAAAAGCACATTTAAAAGGCGAAGTAAAAATTACTACTGGTTTGGGATTTATGGATAATGTGATTATTGATAGCCATTTTGAAAAACGTGGACGTTTTGGTCGATTGGCTCAAGCTGTTGCTGCAAACCCAGGCTGCATAGGTGTTGGATTATCTGAAGATACAGGAATGCTAATTAAAGAAGGTAATAAAATGGAGGCTATTGGTAGTGGTTGTGTTATGATAATTGATGGACACGATATTCGCCACAGCAATATTGCTGATATACCAGATGGCAATCCTATAAGTGTAGAATGTATTAAAGTTCACCTATGTGAAAAAGGCAATGGCTACTTGGTAAATGAAAGAATATTTTTAATAGAAGCACAAGAAGGTGCTTTAATTGATAAAAGGGTAGAAGTAGAATAATAAATGATGTTAATGAATCAAGAATTTTCTACACAAATCAACTCATTTGTTCAAAAACTTGATTCAATAAATATTGACGAAATATCAACATCTCCACTTGTAAAAGAGTATCTGCAAAGTGTTTTGCAAAACAAACATTACTACACAAAAATTTACGCTTTTGTGTTGCAAAACACACTAACAAAATCAAATAAAAAAATAGAAGAAATCAGTTTGCTGGACTTTGGTTGTGGCAATGGTTTGCTTGCAATGTTTGCAAAGCATTGTGGCTTTGCAAAAGTATATGGCTGCGATTTTAACAACGACTTTGTAGAAGCCTCAAACACGTTAAACAAGGTTATTAATATTGAAATTGATGGCTGGTTTGTAAGCAATGAAGATGAACTGTTAAACACCTGTAACCATTTAAAATTAGATGTAGTTATTGGTACAGATGTTATTGAGCACATTTATGATTTAAACTTGTTTTTCAAAAATATTCATTTGCTAAATCCTGCAATGGTTACAGGTTTTACAACAGCATCGGTTTATGATAATTATTTCAAAAGAAAAAAACTGTATAAACTAATGCTACAGGATGAAACTATTGGTAGCAATGCGTTTCACGCAACAAGCAAGGATGAATATGCTGGCATTTCTTATTTAGAAATTAGAAAAATAATAATAACAAAATTGTTTCCACAACTTCAACAAAATGTTGTTGACATTTTAGCAACAGCAACAAGGGGATTGAGAAAAAATGATATAGCAATTTATGTAAATAAGTACTTTGAAACAAGTATTATTATTGATGTTTTATCAACCAATAAATTTAATACATGCGACCCAATAACAGGAAATTTTACCGAAAGAATGCTCACATTGAAAGAGTATAAATCATTGTATCACCACAATCAATTTTCCTTAGAAGTAATTTCTTGCTTTTATAGTGCAGAGGGGAAAAACATTAAGTCAATTGTGCAAAAAATGCTTAATGTTTTCATTCATACTTTTAAAACAACTTTTTTAAGCAGGACAATTTCCCCACTTATTTTACTTGTTGGGAAACCAATAAACAAGAAAAGTTTTAATTCTTTTTAACAGCTTTTACTTCGGCTATTACAAATGTATCAAGCGTTTGAGAGCGGGTTTTGTAGTTGAAAAACGTGGGTGTTATTTGTGTAACGTGGAAGTAGGAAAACGCTGCTATTTCTTTAATACAGAAACTGTCTTTATTAATTTTTTCAGCCTCATTTTTTGTAGTATAAAAAACAGGGTTTACATCATTCTTAAATAAGTCGGCAATATTATTCTCTCTTTTCATTTGCACATTACCATAAAACTCAAATGAAAAATCGTTGCTTTTATAAAGCTGTATTTTCTTATCCGGCATATTTTTTTGCTGCCATTTTCCTGCCATCATTCCTGCTTGGTATTGCATTAATTGAGGGTAAAAAACAATGTTTAAAAATAGTGCTAATAACACACTAAAACAAAGCCCCTTTGTTATAATTCCATAAACAGTTTTTTCTTTTAAAATGTGAAGAAAAAGATATGTTGCAATCATTGCAGAAATGAGTGGAATCAATACATTATCAAGTCGAAAGAAAACAGATGCAATGCTTATAAAAACTATTAAAACAAAGTAAACAACATATTGCACAATGTTCAATTGTTTAACTACTTTTTCATTTTTAATATTCAACAAATAATCGGCTACAAGCATTGAAAACATAGGGAAAATAATAACAATATAATGTGGCAATTGGAACTTAGAAACAGAAAATAATAAAAAGCTAATCAACGCACTTGAATGGATAATAATTGTTGTTGATTTTTTGTTTGTTTTAATGTTTTTTATTTTGTTATAAACTGCAATAAATAAGTAAAATGCCCAAGGCAAAAATGCCCATAATGTTGTATGAAAAAAGAAAGATAAATCTCCACTTCCTTTTATTGGACCTGTGTTAAAAAATCGTCCGAATTGACTATCCCAAAAAAAGAATTTTAAGCCCGACACGTTGTGTGTTTCAAACACTAATTTTTCTGGATGCAAATCGAATTGCTGATATAATGAATAAAGTTCTGGAGCAATAAAAACAAAACTTAACAGTAACAGTAAATACCATTTTGGATTGATAAATTCTTTCCACTGTTTAGTAACAATCCAATAAACAACAAAGCCTGATGCTATAGTTATTAAAACAAAAATTCCTTTTGTCATCATTGCCAATGCTGCGTAGAATGCAGCAGCAATAAGGTTTTTAAGCCAGGGACTTTCCATTGCACAATAAAAATGATAGATTGAAGCAACAACAAAAGCAGTTAAAGATCCTTCAGCCCTAACATCAAAATTGCTAAGAATAACGTGCAACGATGTGATGTAGATAAGTGTTGTAGCTTGAGCAACTTGCTTGTTATAAATTTTTGCAGCAAGTTTATAAGTATAAAAAACACCAACAAAAAAACATAAAAAAGAAGGTAATTTATATGCAAAAGGGTTGATGCCAAAAAATTTAAAGCTTAGTGCAGATAACCAAAATGGTAGGTGTGGTTTATCGAGCCAATCATCACCAAAAGCATATAGATTTACCCAATCATTTTTTACAACAATATTTTTTGCAATACTTGCATACAAGGCACTATCTTGGTCTAAAATATCATTAAATAAACCTGTTGCGTTAGCTGCTAAACCAATAATGACAAGGGTTACAAAGTGTTTTGAAATTTTGTTTGCAGTTGTTGATTGCATTTAGCAAATATAAAGGCTTGGTTAATCCTTCTTCTTATCATCAAATAATTTATCCTTATCTGTCCTTTGAATTTTATCGCCTTCTTTAAGTGTTTTGCTAACCAAATTATATGGGCTTGTAACAACTTCTTCTCCAGCTTTTAAACCACTAATAATTTGAATATAATTCAAATCTTGAACACCTGTTTTTACTTTTACTTTTTTAACTGTTGTTGTTTTAGTGTCATATACAAAAACCACTTCTTGTAAATCTGCATTTACAACAGTCGGTTTATCGTTATGGTTATCTTCTTCCGTAGGAGGTGTATCATCTTTCTTCTCACTAGCAGCTGGTTTGCCATCTTTTTTATCTCTTGTGGTAACAGCGTTTAGGGGAATGCTCAACACATTTTTTTCAGTACGAGTTTGTATTTCAGAGCTAGCACTCATTCCTGGTCTAAAAGGAAAACCACCTTTTGCAATCAGGTCTTTATAACTATCAAAAAGCAACCTAATATGTACTTTGTAATTTGTAACATCTGTTGTTGATGTTGTAGTTAATGATGTGTTAGGATTGGCAATTTTATAAACCAGTCCTTTAAATTTTCTGTTACTGTAAGCATCGACAGTAATGAGTGCAGTATCACCAATTTTTACTTTAGGAATATCATTTTCACCCACATCAACCTGTGCTACAAAACTGTTCATATCTGCAATACGCATCATTTCTGTACCCACGTTAAAGCTATTACCAGCAACCCTTTCACCCTTTTTTACACTCAGTAAACTCACTACGCCATCCATAGGTGCAAGAATGGTTGTGCGAGATAAATCTTTGTCTGCTTTTTGCAATTGAGCTTCAGCACTTCTGATGCCTGCTTGATTAGTTTTCAATCCTTCTTTTGCAGCATTATAATTTGCCTGTGCAGATAAAAAAACTTGTTGTGCTTGTTCAAATTCAGAGCGAGAAATCACCTTGTCATCCAACAATTTTTTCTGGCGATTGTAGTTTGATTCTGCCTGATCAAGCGATGCTTTTAATGCACCCATTCCTACATTGGCATTTGAATATTGTGCCTGTGCTTGTTGTACTCCAGCAGAAACCTGGTCTTTTTGGGATGTATAAATATCGGCATATATTTTTGCAAGCAATTGACCTTTGTGAACACTATCGCCTTCGTTTACATTCAATGCAACAATTTCGCCACTAATATCTGGGCTAACTTTTACTTCCACTTCTGGATAAACCTTGCCACTTGCATTCACCGTTTCAATAATGGTGCGGGTTTCAGCTTTTTCAACAGTTGCTTTTGTGCCTTCTTCTTTACCAAATAAGCCCCCAGATTTCATTAAAGCCAAGGCAATAATTAAAACAACTATTCCTACAATGAGCCAAATTAATTTTTTATTCATAAAAATATTTTTCGAGTCCTGATTACAAAAATAGAGTTGCGTTTTTTGCTATGATGATTATTTTATTGATGGTAAAAATTGAGGATAGAAGACTATTTAATACCTTCCACAATCTCAGCAAGTTCATTGTCAATTCCAACTCCTTTGCCATATTCAACTACACGCCCAGCTTCTGTTCCATCATTTTTTAAAACAATAAAAGTAGGCACATTTGTTATTTTATATTTGTCAGATAAGCCATCGCCACTTTGCTTGTTTCTATCTACTCCAACCAATGTAATTTTTCTTTGTGGATACTTACTTTTTTCTACAAGCCTGTAAAACAATGGCAATAAATTTTGTGTGTCCTCGCACCAAGTTCCTCCAAAAACAACCAACTTAAATTTGCCTTTGTTTTTCTTAAATACTTCTGTTGCATTTACATTGGCCAATGCCACTTTAAAGTTAGTAGGAAACCACTTAAAAATAGTGTCAGCTTCAATTACAGAGCGACTTATAGAACCTTGCAACACTTTTTCTTGTTTGCCTTCGTGCATTGTATAAGATGTTTTAAACTTTGGAGAACAACCTGCAAAAAAAATGCTGATAAAAATTAATTTCTTCATTTATAAATTGGCTTTTAACTCTAATAAAAATGCTTTGATATTTTGCAAAGATTGCTGCAATTGAACCTGTGGTTCTGCTTTGTGTTGATTTGCTTTTAGGTAATCTTTTGCACCTTCAATACTTTGTTTTTTTATGCGTAATAAGTGGTAAATAGTTTTGAGGTTGTTAATGTCTTCTGCTCTAAAAAGTCTATCGCCTTTTTTATTTTTTCTGGGCTTCAAAATATCAAACTCGCCCTCCCAAAAACGCAGTTGCGATGTTGTAAGATTAAACCATTTGGCAACTTCACTTATTGAGTAATATAACTTCTCTTTTAGTTTTTCGTCGCTTGGAACATTAGCTAAATCTGTGTCTGCATAAATTTCTGCATAAGATTTTCTACCACGTTTTCCTTTTATTTTTTCAACATTAGTTTCTTGTTTAGGTTTACGTGGTCTGCCTCTTCCTCTCTTTTCAGTAATGGTTTCAACAATTTTTTCTTCGGTAATTATTATTGACTCTTTTGGTTTAGCAAGAGGCTCTTCATCTTGCAGAATAACAGCAGGTTTCACCAACGTTGCTACTTTCTTTTTTGGAGTAGGTTGTGGGTTAATGGGTTGTCCAAATAAATCTAACTGTTGCAATGACATTGTGTAAAAATAATACTTTCTCTATAACAATCAAGGAACAGGGTCGTAACCACTGCTTCCACGTGGATGGCATTTTGAAATTCGCTTTGCTGCTAAAAAACTTCCTTTAAATAATCCGTGCTTTTGCAGGGCTTCTACTGCATAGTGCGAACAGGTTGGTGTAAATCTACAACTTGGTCTCAACAAAGGCGAAATGCCATATTGGTATATTTTAATGAGAAAAATAAAAGGATAACTTAATATTTTAAGTAGCCATTTCATCGGTATATCTTTTATTGAGTTTAATAATTACCTGCTTCATTTTATCTTCAATAGCAACATAACCTACAGGCATTGTTTTATCAATATATAAAATGAAAAATGAAAGTTGTTTTTGTTGAATGGTTTCTTGCAATGAAATTTTATTAAGCCTGAAACCTTCTCTCAGCAAGCGTTTGATACGATTTCTATCAACAGCTTTAGCATAATGCTTTTTGCTAACACCAACTCCACAATGTATTTTTTCATCAATGTCTGCATCACTAAAAAGATAAAAAACCTTCAATGGAAATATCAAAAATGATTTGCCATTTTTAAAAAGAATATCAAGTTCTTTTCTGCTCTTTAATTTTTGAGATTTGTTATATGTAAATTGTTCTGTCAAATTATTGTTTGAAGCGAAGAAACAAAGAATGTTACAACTCTTTAAGGCTTACTTTTTTGGCATCAACATTTAATGTGTATTGAACACCAATTTTTAAAGCAAGGTTTTTTGTTTGATGACCTACAGGAAAATTATAACACACAGGATAGTTGTATTCGTTTGTATGTTCTTTAATAATTTCATAAGCACTTTTTCCAAAAGGCGTTGTTGTATCTTTTAAATCTGTAAATCCACCAACTATAAGCCCAACAAGGTTTTCAAGCAATCCACTTCTTTTTAACTGAATCAACATTCTATCAATATTGTAAATGTATTCGCCAATGTCTTCTATAAACAATATCTTATTTTTTGTGTTGTAATATGATTTTGTTCCTACAGCGTGAGCTATCATACACAAATTTCCACCAACCAATTCTGCTGTTGTTTTCCCTGTTTTGTTAAACGAATTTGTGTTGCAACTATAGTTTGCTTTATTGCCTTTAATAGCTTTTTGCAGCGAAAGCACAAACTCATTTTTATATCCATCATCATTAAACGCAGCAGCCATTGGCGAATGTATTGTTGCTGTTTTTAACTGGTTATTAATATGGCTATGTAAAAGGGTAATATCGCTGTAACCAATAAGCCATTTTGGATTTTTCTTAAACGCTCGAAAGTCAATGCTGTCAATAATTCTGCTTAATCCATATCCACCACGTCCACATAAAATCGCATTGATGTTTTTATCATCCAGCATTGTTTGTAAATCGGTTAAACGCTCTTTATCTGAACCAGAAAAATAGTTGAATTGATTGCCAACAGTTTTGCCAATAACAACCTTGTAACCCCAGCTTTTAAGTGTTTCTATGCAGGTTTCAACTTTGCTTTTTTCCATAAAACCAGCAGGACAAACAATACCAATTGTATCGCCTTTTTTTAAGTATGGTGGAATTATCATATTGCAAATTAACATTTCATTTTGCAAACGAAATTCAACAATAAAAATACGATGTGTCATTTCCCTACTTTTGCCACAACCTAATGCAGTGTGATAATATGGAGAATTTATTGGAGAAAATAAATAAGCAAAAACTACCAGGCCATATAGCTATTATAATGGATGGCAATGGTCGCTGGGCTGAAGAGCAAGGGCAAGATAGATTGTTTGGGCATTATCACGGAGTTGAAAGTGTGCGAAATATTGTTGAAGGTTGTGCAGAAATAGGTATTGGTTATTTAACGCTTTATGCCTTTAGCACAGAAAACTGGGATAGGCCTAAAAATGAAGTAGATGGATTGATGATTTTATTAGTTGAAACCATTAAAAAAGAAGTTCCTACACTCAACAAAAATAATATTAAACTACACGTTATTGGCGATATGAGTATGCTTCCAGAATTTGCTCAAAATGAGTTGGGAGAAGCACTACAACTTACATCTAACAATAGTGGATTGAATTTGGTAATGGCTTTGAGCTATAGTAGTCGCTGGGAAATTTTGAACGCCGTTAAGCAAATTGCTGTTGATGTTGAAGCTGGTAAAATAAAATCTGATGCAATTAATCACGACACATTTCAACAATATTTATGCACTAAAAATATTCCTGATCCAGAGTTGATTATCAGAACCAGTGGTGAATATAGAATCAGTAATTTTTTGCTATACCAACTTGCATACACAGAATTGTACTTTACTAATACCCGTTGGCCCGAGTTTAGAAAACAAAATTTATATGAAGCTATTATTGATTTTCAAAGCAGAGAAAGGCGTTTTGGAAAAACTGGCAATCAGATAAAAGAAGATGTTTAAAATTAATTTCAACTAATTTATTGGCAGCCTTATTTTTGCCTAATCTTCAATTATGGGCAAAACATTATCGAGCAACGAATCTATCTCATCAAACAAGAAAAAAGTAATCGTATTAGGAAGTGGTCCAAACCGCATTGGGCAAGGCATTGAGTTCGATTATTGTTGTGTTCACGGCTTAATGGCCATTAAAGAATCTGGCTACGAAGCTATAATGGTAAACTGCAATCCCGAAACAGTAAGCACCGACTTTGATATAGCAGATAAACTCTATTTTGAACCTGTTTTTTGGGAGCATCTTTGGGAAATTATTGAACTTGAAAAACCTTATGGCGTCATTGTTCAACTTGGTGGACAAACTGCACTTAAGCTTTCTAAAAAACTTCATCAAAAAGGAATAAAAATAATAGGCACATCTTTCGACAATATGGATATTGCAGAAGATAGAGGTCGCTTTAGTGATTTATTAAAAGAGCTTGGAATTCCTTATCCTAATTACGGTACAGCATTTACTGCTGATGAAGCTATTGCTGTGGCAAATAAAGTTGGCTATCCTGTTTTGGTGCGTCCAAGCTATGTATTAGGTGGTCAAAGAATGAGAATTGTAATTAATGATGATGAAGTAGAAGCAGCAGCAGTGAGCATTTTTAAACATATACCAGATAATAAAGTTTTAATTGACCATTTTTTAGATAGATGTCAGGAAGCTGAAGTTGATGCAATTTTTGATGGAGAAAGTTTTCACGTAATGGGCGTGATGGAACACATTGAACCAGCAGGCATTCATAGTGGTGATAGCAATGCAGTTTTGCCAGCATTTAACCTTACACCATTAATTGTTGAAACAATGGAATATTACAGTGAAAAAATAGCAAGGGCATTAAATATAAAAGGTTTAATCAATATCCAATTTGCAATTAAAGATAGTAAAGTGTTTGTTATAGAAGCTAATCCTAGAGCAAGTCGTACCACACCTTTCATAGCAAAAGCTTATGGCATTCCTTATTTAAACATTGCTACTAAAGTAATGTTGGAAGCCAACAAACTAACAGATTTTGTTATTGAAAAAAAGTTAGAAGGCTATGCTATAAAAGAACCTGTCTTTAGCTTCAATAAATTTCCAGGAGTAAATAAAGAACTTGGGCCAGAAATGAAAAGTACAGGTGAGGCCATTCGCTTTATTAAAGACCTTAGAGATCCATATTTTAGAACTCTATATAAAGAAAGAAGTATGCACTTAAGTAAGTAATATTTCTTTAATAAAAATAAAAAAGGAGTTATGAAAATTTTCATAACTCCTTTTTTTTAAGTATAAGCAAAAATCCAATTAAGGGATTCTCGTTAAAGTAAGTTTAAAATTTGCACTACCAAATACAGGAATAATACTATCAAAACCAATAACAAGTGTGGTATTGGTAAGGCTTTGAACTACGTAACTTTTATTATTGTAAACTAAAATATTTGGAGGAATTATACCATAAGCCGAAGTATCTGTTTTTTTAGAGCAAGAGTCAAAGAACATATAACTACCGCCTGTAGTAAACGTATTTATTGAAGTCTTTTGACAATCTTTCTTAAACGCTGTATCATAAATATCTCCACCAAGTCCTCCTGCTAGAGTAACATAAGCATCTGTAGTAGTGTATCTGCCAGCAATTGTAGATGCATTAAGGTTTAATCCTCCTGTTGTTGAGTTGCTATCCTTTTTGCAAGCAGCAATGAGAGATAACAAAACAAAAGATGCGATAATGAGTTTCTTCATTGTAAAATAAATTTTCGGTTGTGTCAAAAGTAAGTAAAATATTCAACGCTACTGCGAATACAATATTTTTTATTTTCATTTCAACGCTACTACTTTAAAATTCGATAACTGCAATAGATGTGCAACCATTACTTTTGCTGCCCGAAAACGAGTTTAAATGATTGATAAATTAGAAGCAATACAAGCAAGATTTGAGCAGGTTGGTGTGGCACTTACCAACCCAGAGATTATTGCTAATCAAAAAGAATTTGGATTGAAGAGCAAGGAATATAAATCTTTAGAAAAGATTATGATTCCGTTTAACCAATATAAAAAATTAATTGCTGATGTTGATTTTGCCAAAGAGGTTTTAAATGGCAATGATGAAGAAATGCGTGAACTTGCCAAGATGGAATTACCCGATTTGGAAGCTGCAAAAGATAAAATTGAAAAAGAATTAACTACCCTTTTAATTCCAAAAGATCCACAAGATGATAAGAATGCAATTTTAGAAATTAGAGCAGGAACAGGTGGAGATGAAGCAAGTTTATTTGCAGGAGATTTACTTGGAATGTATATAAGATATTGTGGAAAACGAGGTTGGAAAACAGCATTAGTAAGCGAAAGTGAAGGAACCGTTGGTGGCTACAAAGAAGTTATTTTAGAAGTAACAGGAGAAGATGTTTATGGCACATTAAAGTTTGAAAGTGGTGTTCATCGTGTACAACGTGTACCTAATACAGAAACACAAGGTCGTGTACACACAAGTGCTGCAACAGTAGCTGTAATGCCAGAAGCCGATGAAGTAGATTTTGAATTGAAAGAAAGTGATGTAAAAATGGAAACTGCTCGAAGTGGCGGTGCTGGTGGACAAAACGTAAATAAAGTTGAATCGAAAGTATTTTTAACACATATTCCAACAGGTGTTGTAGTAGTTTGCCAAACAGAACGTTCTCAATTGGGCAACAGAGAAAAAGCAATGGGAATGTTGCGTACTAAATTGTATGAAGAACAAGTGCGTAAACATGAGGATGAAATTTCTCGTCACAGAAAAACATTGGTAAGTACAGGTGACAGAAGTGCAAAAATTAGAACATACAATTGGCCACAAGGCAGGGTTACAGACCACAGAATTGGCTACACATCTTACAATTTAGATTCTGTTATCAATGGAAATATTGAAGATTTTATTGAACAACTTCAAATGGCTGAAAATGCTGAAAAGATGATTGAACAATAAATTTCTATTTCATCCTTTCTTTTAAAAAATCAATAGCTTTCTTATAAGCATCGCTTGAATATTCTTTGCTAAAACTTGGATTAGAAGGATTAGCAAAACCGTGTCCTGCTTCATAACGATATAAGCTAATATTTTTGCCAGCTGCTTTCATATCATTTTCAAAGCTATTTACAAGCTCTTTTGAAATGGCTTTGTCTTGATTGCCAAAAAAGCCAATAACATCGCAATTAATTGTTTTTAATCTTGCAATATCTTTTTCTGGTCTGCCATAAAACATTACACATCCTTTAGCTTGTTTACCAGCAATAATGCTCGATTGTAAACTCCAGCCCCCACCAAAACACCAACCCACTGTATAAATATCTGCATTCTTTCCTGCATAAGCAATTGCAGCATTCACAATAGTTTCAAGCCTTTCTTTTTTTGCATTACTCATATAAGACATCGCACTATCTGGTGTGGTAGCAATTTTTCCATCATACATATCAATTGCTAAAACATTTGTACTAGATAAATCGCCATAATATTTTTCTGCCTCTTTTTTAATGTAATCGTTCAAACCCCACCATTCCTGAATAACAAATAACCATTTATTACTTTTCTTTTTGCTTCTTATAAAATATCCATTTGCCATCTTTCCATCTGCTGCTGTAAACTGAATATTCTCGCCTTTAGGGTTTTCTAATTTAAAATTCAAGGACGTAGGATGCAACATTGCAAAGCCAGGTTTCTTTGCGTCCAGCTCAATCATTTCTCTTGTTTCTGTGTTAAAGCAACTAATGTAGCACTCTGGTGTAAGTGGTTTGGGAGCTTCTTTTTTAAAAGTATAACCAAGTAAAATAGCTGTTGCAAAAGCAGAAATAAATATTAAAATAAGTTTCTTCATAAAATGATTTTTGAGAGCTAAAGTAATGCTTAAAAAAATATTTTAAAACGTTTCTTTGCAACAATGTGGCAAAACGTTTTTATATCAATTGCATTTATTCTACTAATTCCTTATTGCATTTTAATATTGAGTTATAGAAAATGGTTTTTGCAGCTTAAAGTGTTTTCTGCTTCGCAAAACCATCAGGCAATAAACTTTTTTTCAGTCATCATTCCTGCACGAGACGAAGAAGATAATATTGGCAAATGTTTGCAATCAATCTTACAACAAAATTACCCAACACATTTATTCGAAATCATTGTTGTTGACGACCATTCAACAGATAATACTTCAACAATTATTTCTCAATTTCAGCAACAATATTCCAATATTAAATTAATAAAACTTGAAGATGAATTGCAAGGCAAAAAACTAAATGCCTACAAGAAGAAAGCCATTGATACTGCTGTTTTGCAAGCAAGGGGCAACTGGATTTTAACCACTGATGCAGATTGTATTTTGCAACCCAATTGGTTAAAATTGTATGATGAATTTATTGCAAAAAATGATAGTTTTTTTGTTGCGGCACCAGTTGCTTTTTCAAAAAATAATTCTATTTTGTCCAATTTTCAATACATCGATTTTATGGCTTTGCAAGCAGCAACTGCTGCAACAGTGAGTGTTGGATTGCACAGTATGTGCAATGGTGCAAATCTTGCTTACAACAAACAAATTTTTTTTGAAGTTGGCGGTTTTAAAGGAATTGACAATATTGCAAGTGGAGACGATATGTTGCTGATGAATAAAATAAAAACAAAATTCCCTGATAAAATTGGGTACTTATTTTCCAAAGAAGCCATTGCAACCACAGCACCAATGCCTACTTGGCGAAGTTTTTTTAACCAAAGAATTCGCTGGGCAAGCAAGGCTGATAAATATGAAGATAAAAGCTTATTACCAGTTTTGTTAATGGTTTACTTGTTCAACGCCTGCTTGTTTTTAATGTTTTTTGTTGGCATATTTTTCTATAAAACATTTGTTGCATGGCTTATACTAATATTGCTGAAAACCATTGTAGAGTGGGCTTTTATGAATGTTGCTTCTAAGTTTTTTGGGCAATTAGCCTTTCTTCAATTTGCAATTTTGCAACCACTACACGTTGCATATATGGTTGTTGCTGGTTGGCTGGGAAAATTTGGCAACTATCAATGGAAGGGAAGAAATGTTAAATAAGTTTTCAGTACCAATCTCTCTATTATTTTTACCCAAATTATTATTATGAAAAAATGTTTTTTACCACTTGCTTTCTTGTTTGTTTTATCAAATATTTCAGCACAAAATATTGATGAAGTCCTTGCAAAATATGAAACAGCCAATGGTGGTAAAAATGCTTTTGCTTCTATTAAAACGCTACAATACACTTCTACCGTAAGTATGAATATGATGGGAATGCCTATTGATATTACAATGACAAATATTTTTGTAATGGGTAAACTTTACAGAAGACAAACTTCTGGAATGATGGGAATGAAAGGCTCTTACACTTTGGTAACAGATACTGCTGGATATACTTCTACACCAACAGTTCCTGCCTATGGCGATTTTCCAGGAATGGATGGTGGCATAAAAAAAATGGATGCCGAAACTTTACAAAAACTGCAATCAAAATTAAAATCTATTGATGAGTTTTCTACTTTAGTTGATGCAAAAGCAAAAGGGAATGTAACAGAATTGCTTGGTATAACGAAGGTTGATAAAGTAGAATGTTACAAAATAAAACTTACTGCCAAAGACAATGATGTTGCAACTTATTATGTTGACACTACAACAATGCTTATTAAACAAGTTGAACTTTCAGGAAAAAAAATGGCATCTGTATTTGGACTTGACAGTGGACCAATGGCAGAAATGGCAGGCAAGAGAGTTGACAAGCAAAGAGTAACAATTCTTTACACCGAATACAAAGACATTAACGGTATTAAATTTCCTACAAAACAAAAAATGCAATTTGGAGCAGCTGACATAAGTATTGAAAATAGCGATGTAGAAATCAATGAATCAATTGCTGCAAAATGGTTTAAGGCAAACTAAAACTATAGTTTTGTTAACAAGTAAAATGGCCAAATAAGAGATTTAAGCAATCCAAAATACCAATACTCTTCCTCTGGAAGTATTGTTGTTGCTGCCACAGCTGCTGTTATTAAATAGATAACAAATAACCCTGTGTAATTACTATAATCTTCGCGTTGCCTGTTCTCCGATTTCATAGATAAATTAATCATAAAAAATAATGGTGGCATTTGACTGGGGTTAATTTTCAACTGCCATTTTATAAAAAACAGGATACAGATTTTTTAAAAACGGTTCTATTTATATATACGCAAAAGAGAGGCAAATGGTTGCCCCTCTTCAAAAAAAATTCTTTTCCATTTATATTACAAATATTGAGGCAACATTCGTCAAGCCCCAATAACGCCAAACCTAATGGCTGTAGTTTTATTCTTACTGCTCTGCTAATTTATTTTGGAAATTTTGTTATTCTAAAATCAATTTTTGGTTTACATTATCAAAAGTGTATTTACCAAATTTGCTTAAAACACTTTGTCCTAAAAGCATAGGTGCGTCAATGGAATTAGAAATACTACAAGTAACATTTTTAATTACTTTATTGCCAATCTTAAGAGTACTTAATCTAAAACGCTTACTCTTAGCCGTCGAACCATCAGCAAATTTGTAATATGCTCCTTCTAACCAATCTTCTTTTTTTATTGTTCCAGTTTTAACAAGAGTTAACGCAACATCTGGCGATATGCTAACGTCAGATGCACCACTATCAAAAATAAAATCTATTTTCAAAACATCATTTATTTCAACAGGCACAGAGAATAAAGTGCCTTTCTTTTTCACTTTTACTACATTAGAATTACTAACATTTTCTTTATTGCCCAATTTAATATCTGCAAGAATGTTAATGAAAATATTTTTAAAAATTGCTTCATTATAATTATCTGCACCACCAGCTATAAAACCAATATTATCATATTTTTTTAGGTCGCTTGTTTCGATTTCATAAGCAACTCGACTATTTATATATATATAAGTCTTACCATCTTCTTTTTTTATTCTTAATTCATTATCAGAATTAGGTTCAATATAAATGTCTTTAACTGCTTCATCTTTTTTTAGCAATCCATCTTCATACGTTTCATATACTAATTGGTCAATTTCTTTCTTTCCAAATTTTGAAAAAGTTATCTGTATCCCGTTTTTTTGAAAGTCCTCACCACCAATATAAAAACCAGTAAAAAATGCTTTGCTTTTTTTGTCCATGTTTATGATTATGTCAAAATTGAACTCTGATAATACTAAAGGACAATATTTGAGCGAAACATAACTTCTTGCTTTATCATAAAAATGTACTTTTAGGCGGTTGTCTTCAATTTTAATGGAAGATGAATTCTTTTCAGGATCATATTCTCTTAACCACCAAAAATTTTTACTATCTTCTTTTAGGAATGGTGTGTATGGTGAGTATGGAATTTTATTAGGTTCTTCATCGCTGTTATGAAATTTAAAATCATCATAAAATGTAGCACTAAAAGGTTTGGCCATATAGTCAAGTCTTGACCATCCAAAATCATCGTACTTTTTTATTTTATCTTCGAGGGTATTACTATTTTTTTGCTGTGAATAAGAACTAATTGATACTACAATGCTCAATAAGCCAGTTAGAATTGTTTTCATATATTCTTTGTAAGTCTTTTTTAAAATTTAGGTTGTCAAATAACATAGCAGCTAACGAAAAAGGCTTTGCGATGGTGGGGGATTAGCGTTCCGTCTGCCCACAACTGAAGCTCAATGTTGAACTGCTGCACAAATATAGTAGTTAGCTCAATCGAGTTCGGTCAAGCCTGAACTGAAGTTGAAAGTTGCACATAGTTGATGTTTACAACGTCAAGACCCACTATTGCAAAACCTTTTGTTAGCTGCTGTGTTTCTTTCTCTGTTGTTCTACTACGTTGGACAATAAAAATTCTACTGTTGATGTTTATTACTTGCAGCCTCTTTTGCAAAGGCTGGCTCTCGGTTTTTGCCTTTGCAATGTGGCTGCAAATGCTGATGCCTATTTTATTGCCCCACTTCAACTTGCAGTATTTGTCTGACCAATTAGAGTTTTTAAACTTGAAGTTAGTCTTGCGATTGATGCGTTTTGTATTCCTATTAATTCGTATGCTGTAACTGTTCGTTTGGTCTGTCTAACGATGTATGTATATGCTGTATTGGTCTGTACGTATCGCCTAACTATTTATGCAGGTACTATTCTAATTTGTCTGTATGCTGTAACTGTACTTGCGTATAGTGTAACTACTTGTGCGTATGTCATTACGATAGTTGTACTTGCTTTATCAGTCTATCATCGTGTCATAAAGGCACAAGTAGTTAATTGTTCTTTATCCTACTTAGGTTTTGAGAATTGTATTGCACTCGCTAATTTATACTCTGGACTTGTTTTACCATAAACAGAAGCTATATAATCTTTTGCTGCATTTATTGTGTCTATTAAACCTGTTGTATCATCATAGAAACTATGGTTTCGTGCAATTCTTTGATTACTCACAGCAGTATTTGTTGTGTCCACTGCATTGTTTAAGGCTTCCAAATTTGTTGCATAAGTTGTAACAGTTACAGTTTGTAAATCTATTTCGTTTGGTGCATACACAGCAGCTTGAGCAACTAACAATGTTTTTAATTTTTTATAATGGTCAACAATGTTTGTATAAGATTGTTGAGATGTTGAAATTGATGTGTCTTCTGGTGGCGTTGTGCTATCAGTAGTTGTCTTTGCTTTTTTCTCGGCTGTGATTCTTTCGCCTTGAATTTTCTTGTTAATACTAATTGCATTGTCAATCGTTTCAGGCGTTGCATCTGTTGCTTTTAAAGCACTCAATATTCTTGTAGAATATTTGCGATAGCCTTTGAAACCTACTTTACGATTATTGATTGCAGTTTTGTTTGTTGTAACTGCTGTCTTGATGTCATCAAGCATTGTGGATGACTGTGTGTAGCGTGTTTGCAAGTTGGCTACTTTAATTGATGTTTTTGTTGGGTTATACTTTGCTCCATAACCTTGGCAAACGATGATGAATTTTTTAAGGTTCGCAATGTTTTTTGCGTGTCCTTTTTCTGATGTACTTGGCATAGAATAATTTTTTAAATTTTGAATAATGATATATGTATTTCAAAACTAAAAAATATTACAGCCTACAAAATGTTAAAAATTGTTATTTGAAAATTTTTAACAAAAGAGAGTTAAGAATTAGTAAAAATGATTTTATGCAAATGCTTGTAGTATTCGTTTTGCAATGCTTCTTCTACTTCGCCTTTAGGAAACAAATGTAAAAATGCAATGAAAGCAGCACTCAACTTTGGCAATTCTACTTTAACAACATCAAATACAATTTCAAGGTCTGTGCCTCGGTAATCGTGGGCTAAAAAGTTTCTCATATCTGCTACTTTTTGCCAAGGTATGCTGGATTGCGATTTAAGAATTTCATTATCTATCTTTTTTACTTCTTCTCCAATTGCCATTAATAAAGTTAGCGTACCATTAAAATGTACTTGTTCGTCAGCGTCAAAAAATTCACTTGGACTACTGTATTTCTTTGCATAGTGCATTGCTTTTTGGCTGGCTGAAAGGGCAGAAATTATATAAAGTATTTGATTAGTGTTAGACATAGATAACATCGTTTTTTGCTTTCAACCAAACTACAGGATTAATATATTTTTTGTTTACTAAATCAATTTTTAAATGAGTTAGTTCGGCAAGTTCTTGCTTTAAATCCATATAGCTGTAAAGGTTTAAAAAAGTATTAGGTAAGGCTTCGTACAAAACATCTAAATCGCTATTTGGTGTTTGTGTGCCACGACTGTAAGAACCAAACACAGCAAGGCTTTGCAAAGGATATTTTGCTTTGAGTGTTGGTAAATTATCGTGTAGTGTTTGTATTATTGGGTTCATTATTTTATTGTTTACTGTTGTAAAATTAAGTGTTATTTTTTGTTTCTTTTGGATTATAAAACAAGGATAATAATAAAGCTATGGCTACAATTACATCTATAATATTCCATAAGTTTCTGCCTAAATACTCTTTGATGATTAAATGTCTCTCGGCAATACTGAAATTGTGACCTCTACTTGTCCTTGTTTCTGGCTCCTTCATTTTACACTTTAATGTTTTTTAGTGTAAACCTATTTTAGGACAAGACACCTTACAAGATTTCAAAATTATTTTACAGACTAAAAACTAAACCTATTTATACTCCATCATTGGATGCCTTTCAAACGGGTGTTTTGTTTCATCAAAAATATAGCGATACGTTACCATTTTCCTGCTTTGCGTACCCCCAAGATTTTTGTAAACATTGTACATTCTTGGGTTCCAATCTCCAGCCCAACCCATTTCGTAGCTATCATACCAGCCTTTGTTTTGCATCATATACCCACACTCCTGAATCAAAAAACTATCTACACCCAATGCCTGATATTTTGGTACAACACCAAAAACCAATCCCAATAGTTTTTGGCGTTTCATTGTTTTTTTCTTCCAAATCAATTGCAGCTTTTGCCACAAGCCAAACTTGCCATTGAAGTTTTTAATAAATTGGTTCACGTCTGGAATATTAATAAACATTGCAATGGGTTCATCTTTATAATAGGCAAACCACAAAACCCTTTCATCTAAAATGGGTTTCATTGTTTTAAAAATAGTGAGTGTTTCCTCTACAGTAATTGTTTTTGCTTCGCCGTGCTGTGCCCAGGCAGCATTATATATAGTTGTAAAATCATTAGCATATTTATCCAGTTGTTTAATGTTTAAATGCCTAGCACTATAGTCTGGCTTTGCTTTAAACTTAGCGTGTCTTTCTTGAAATTTTGGTGGTAAGTTATCATCTACCTTCATCGCAAACCAATATTGGTTGTAGAAGTTTTTAAACCCATAGCCACCAAACAAGTTCTCATAATATTTGGGGTTAAAAGGAAGCCCATAAATAGGTTCAACATCAAAACCTTCTACAAGCAAGCCCCAATATTTGTCCCTTTCGCCAAAATTAATTGGTCCATCCATAGCTTCCATACCTTGCTGTTGTAACCAGTTTTTTGCAGTGTCAAATAACAAATTTGCAGCTTCTTGATTGTTAGTGCAATCAAAAAAACCAACGCCACCAGTTGCAAAATCTGTTCCATTGTTTATATACTTTGTACTAATAAAAGCAGCAATTCTTCCAATTAAATTTCCATTGACATCCTTTAAAATCCAGCGATTTGTGGTGCCATATTTATATTGCTTGTTTTTTTCCTTGTCAAAAATTTCATTAATCTCTGCATCCAAGGGCCTAATATAATTGGGCGTATTTTTATTGACAATTATGTTTACCTGTATAAATTCTTTTTGGCTGTTGATATCGTTTACTTCAATAATCTTCATTTTGCAAATTAATGCATTAATCAAATATTTGTTGATGATAAAGAATGTTATGTTTTAGTAAATCAAATTAACAACCACAATTTTATGTGGTTTAAAAGAATAGTTGCTTTGTTGCCTATTCTTCAACAACAAATAAAAAAAATAATTTTCACAACAATGCGTATAGCTTTTTCCTCAGACTACAAAATTCTTTTTTTATATGTTATCCACAACCCCTACTTTTGCCAGCTCTAAATTTGGTTGGTAGTATCTTTTTAAAAATGGGTTCAAATTTCATTTGTACTTTTTAGTTAAATTAATAGTATAAAATGAGTGCCTTTACGTCTTAAAGGCAATATAAAAATAAGTCATCAAACCCCAAGCCACAAAGAACTACAGCTAATTTATGTAAGCAATTTTATGAAATTAATTTCATAAAAGTTATGCATTACAAATCGTATATTGTAAATCTATAAATCGTAAATATATTTTATGGCACTAAAAAAAGAAGTGAACCGTACCAAGAGTACTTTCTCACAAATCACCATTAGTCTTGCTTCTCCAGATTCAATTTTGGAAAGAAGTTTTGGCGAGGTATTAAAGCCTGAAACCATTAACTACCGTACTTATAAGCCAGAAAGAGATGGCTTGTTTTGCGAAAGAATTTTTGGCCCAGTTAAAGATTTTGAATGTGCTTGTGGCAAATACAAACGTATTCGTTATAAAGGTATTGTTTGTGACAGATGTGGTGTAGAAGTTACAGAAAAGAAAGTTAGAAGAGAAAGAATGGGACACGTTAAGTTGGTTGTTCCTGTTGTTCATATTTGGTATTTCAAATCTCTTCCTAATAAAATTGGTTATTTGTTAGGGATGAGTTCTAAAAAAATTGAAAGCATTGTTTACTACGAGCGTTATGTGGTAATTCAAGGAGGTGTTAAAGAAAATTTAGGTGTGGGTGATTTGTTGAGTGAAGAAGAATATTTAGATATACAAGATAATTTACCAAAAGACAACCAGTATTTGCCAGATGAAGATCCTCAAAAATTCATTGCAAAAATGGGTGCAGAAGCGATAAGTGATTTGCTTGCTCGTTTGGACTTGGATGAGTTAAGTTATCAATTGCGTAACTCAGCTGCTACAGAAACATCTCAACAACGTAAAGCAGATGCTTTAAAAAGATTGAGTGTTGTAGAAGCTTTTAGAGATTCTGCTGAAAGAATTACCAATCGCCCAGAGTGGATGGTAATGCAATACATTCCTGTTATTCCACCTGAGTTAAGACCATTGGTTCCTTTGGATGGTGGACGTTTTGCTTCTTCTGATTTGAACGATTTATATCGTCGTGTCATTATTAGAAACAATCGTTTAAAAAGATTAATGGAGATTAAAGCTCCAGAAGTTATCTTAAGAAACGAAAAAAGAATGTTGCAAGAAGCAATAGATTCTTTATTCGATAACTCAAGAAAATCAAATGCTGTTAAAGCAGATGGTGGACGTGCTTTAAAATCTTTAAGTGATGTACTTAAAGGTAAACAAGGTCGTTTCCGTCAAAACTTATTAGGTAAACGTGTGGATTATTCAGGTCGTTCTGTTATCGTTGTAGGACCAGAGTTGAAAATGCACGAATGTGGTTTACCAAAAGATATGGCTGCAGAACTTTTCAAGCCATTTGTTATTCGTAAATTAATTGAAAGAGGTATTGTAAAAACAGTAAAATCAGCTAAGAAATTAGTAGATAAAAAAGAAGCTGTTATTTGGGATATCTTAGAAAATATTTTGAAAGGACATCCAATTATGTTGAACCGTGCCCCAACGCTTCACAGATTGTCAATCCAATCGTTCCAACCAAAATTAGTTGAAGGAAAAGCAATTCAGTTGCACCCATTGGTAACTGCATCTTTCAACGCCGATTTCGATGGTGACCAAATGGCGGTTCACGTTCCATTAAGTAGTGCTGCAATATTAGAAGCACAGTTATTAATGTTAGCCTCGCACAACATTTTGAA
>JANYEP010000076.1 GCA_025363075.1 Chitinophagaceae bacterium
AAACTTTTTACAACACTAAAAGAAGGCATCAACAACTAAACAATTTAACTATCAATGAGTATCAACAATTATTTTATAACAATCTAAAAAATGTCGCTTAAACCTCTATATGATTTTGTCCACTTTTTTGTTGGAACTTCATTAATCGAAGTTATTAGAAAAGTAAACACCCACAGATGTTCAATATTAGATGTTAGATTAATTTGAGAAGTAATATGTGAAAGGTTTAATCTCACCGCAACTTTATTTTTGTTGGTTTCTCAAAGGTTTAGGGATTTTATTTAAAAAAACAAGTTTTTTGCATATTATTTTTTTAACCATTTTAAAAGATACTTTTATAAACAAGTTTAAGGGCTAAATTTTAATTGGTGTTTATTTGTGGCTTCTGTGGCAATAAAAAATATTTGAAATATGATTTTTATAGAAAATAAATTGATTAGCGATGAAGTGATTGAAGAGCAGTTTGTGTGCGATTTAAACAAGTGCAAAGGTGCTTGTTGTGAAGATGGTGATGCTGGTGCACCCCTTACAGATGCTGAACTTGACGAGGTTATAAATAATTATGACATCTTTAAATCATATATGACTCAAGAGGGAATTACTGCTGTGGAAAAGCAAGGAAAATATACTTATGACAGAGAATTTGGATGGGTTACACCAACTGTGAATAACGCAATTTGTGCTTATGGATATAAAGATAAAAAAGGTATTATTATGTGTGCCATTGAGCAAGCATATAATGACAAAAAAATAAGCTGGAAAAAACCAATCAGCTGCCATTTATTCCCAATAAAAACTACTAAAAGCAAGCAAGATCCAGACCTGGAATATGTAAACTACGAACCTCGAGAAGACTTGTGTCAAGATGCTTGTGGCTTGGGTAAAAAACTAAAAGTTCCTGCTTATGTTTTTTTAAAAGACGCCATTATCAGAAAATACGGCGAGGAATTTTATAAAATTTTAGACGCTGCTGCAAAAAGATAATTTTTAATTTAATTGTAATTGAGGTAAGCGATATTGCTGGCTATCATAAACAAATAATTCTTCAATTTGATAAGTCCAATATTTATAAAGTGGTGATTTTGTTAAATAGCCATCTACCTGCGATTGGTTGCCAGCATTGAACGTTATCCAAACTGTTTGCGATTCCATACTTACTGCATACATATCAATTATGTTTTTATTGATTAAATAATTAATGTAAGTTCTGTGTGGAGCAATTAATACCATAAAATCATCGTCCATTGTAAACTTAATGATGGCTTGATATTTTTTCATTTTTCGAAAAAGGTTTGGCGTTGTTGGGGAATTCGAGTTCCGTCAGCCCATAACCGAAGTTGATAATTGCAATATTGCTGATGTTTTATTCATAAGCCAAATTTATAACGTCCTGCACGAACTAAAGCACAATAATGAACAAATGTTGAGGCAATATTCGTCAAGCCACAATAATGCCAAACCTAATCTGGCTGCTGTTTGTCTTGCTCTTATAAATGATTTAATTGAGTTAAAATCAACTTTCTTTTTCAATTGTCTTCAGCAATCTTTTTAGTTCTTCTGTTTTTTCAGTCGCTTTAGTTAGTCCGCTTTTAATAATTTCAAGTGCTTTTTCTCTATTGTCCATAACAGACCATTCAAAGTTTCCTGCTTCCAAATATGTGTCAATATTAAATTCTTGTAATTTCATTAAGCTATCAAAAAGTCGACAAATATCTACAAGTTCAAAGTCAGAAAAATTTTCTTCTTTGTTTAATAGCTGAAGACAACTTGTTAAGTCAAGTCCCAAAACAGGATTGTATTTTGTTTGAAAAAGAAAGTCTTTAAATATTGTTAAATTTTTGTCTGCATTTTCATAGTCTCTACCCACTTGTTCTAAAAAATTTAAAACCTTTTCATTGTGGTCAATAAAGTTGTGTATAAAATTAGTCATAGAGAATGTGGTTGTCTAAAATAGCAGCCAACAAGATTTATGTTTCATTTACTATGGCTACAATCGTAAGTCAAATGTAAGTGATATTGGAAGTGCCAGAATGTAATTTTCTGAAAGTAGTAACTAACTTATTCTGCTTAAAATAAGATTCTCTACTTCTTCGCTATTCCAAATGTTCTCAATGTTTTCCATTTGCATAATCTCTTGCATAATGGCTTCTTGCTTTTGCCCACGATGCAAAGCCTCACTGTATCTTATGTGTGGAGAGAATGTAACTTGACTGTAAGCTGGTATCCATTTTTCAGGATATTTATTATGCAAATTGGCTTCTATTTTCTTTTGTAATAAAAATGTTGGATTGCCTGTTTTATCTCGCATTTCAGTAAAATTATTTACAGCTAAATCTGCAATGGCATCAGCATCTGGCTTGCGAAGTGTTTGATATTCCTGCAAGATATTTGTCCAGTTTTCGCTATGCTTATCTATCAATTCATCGAATATTCTACAATCTTCAAAACCACAATTCATTCCTTGCCCAAAGAATGGAACTATTGCGTGTGCTGCATCACCAATCAATGCAAATTTATCTTCACGCACCCAAGGAAAACATTTTACAGTAACCAAAGATGAGGTAGGATTATGGAAAAAATCTTCAAGATAAGTTGGCATTAAAGGCACTGCATCGGCGAAGTTTTTAGCAAAAAAATCTTTTACTTTTTCTTCTGTATTTAATTTATCAAATGACATTTCCCCATCAAAAGGAAAGAATAATGTGCAAGTAAAAGTTTTATCCAAATTGGGTAATGCAATCATCATATAATCCTTTCTGGGCCAAATGTGCAGGGCATTTACCTCCATAGCAAAATCTCCAGTTGCAGTAGGAAGAATGGTTAATTCTTTGTAACCACAATTTATATAGTATTGTTGGTAGTTAAATTTTTCGTGTTGTAATTGATGTTGTAAACGTGCAGCAGAAAAAGCACCATCAGAACCAAGTAGAAGTTCAAAGTTTAAGGTTTCAAGTTTAAGGCTTGGTTGATGTTCAAATGTAATGTTGTTGTTTTTCCAATCAACATTTTCTCATTTATGATTAAACAAAATTTCAACTCCATTTTCTTCTGCCAAATCCATCAATCTCATATTTAAAGTAGCACGAGAAACAGTGTTGATAAATTGCCCTTCTTTACCATAAGGTTGTGTTACAGTTGTTCCATCAACATTGTGTATAAAACGGCAGTGCATTGGTATAGAAATTTTCCTGATTTCATCAGCTAAACCAATTTTTTCCAAGGCTAATAAACCTCTATCGCTTAGAGCCAAATTAATGCTACGACCTGCTGATAGCTTAGCTTTTCGCATATCATCTCTACGTTCGTATATAGAAACTTTATACCCACGTTTAGCTAAATAAATGCTCAATAATGAACCTACTAAACCTGCACCAATAATTGTTGTATTTTTTTTCATATTGCAATAATGACACCTGAAAGACACTGAGAAGTCTGTGTCTGTTTTATATTAAAAACTTTTGCAATAATACATCCAATGTTTGAAGTTATTATTAACTCTATTTATGTAGAATTATTTCTTTTTCTTAAAATCGCCACGTTTCCAGGCTTTAATAAATTCTGCCCAAGCCAAAGGATTAAAAATATTTTGTGGAGGAATTTGACCTGCATAATAAAGCTTGGTAGCCTGTTGCCTGAATTGGAAATTTACGGCTTCTCTACCATCAGCTGGAAGCGTTGCTAACAAAGCCCTCATCTTACCTTCTTCAGTATTTTGTCGGGCAATTTCATAAGCATCATCTTCTATTCTTGAGCTTGCAAAATCTCTTTCAAATTGTTCTCTCGTAGGTTTTGCTTTGATGATAGTAGCAGGTAAATAAACAGTATCATCAACCAATAGCTGAATAACGCTATATTGATTTTCTGTAAGGTTAGTGGGAATAGAAATCGTTTTTTCTTTAAAGCCAACAGAACCAAAAGTAATTTTGTCGCCTTTTAAAACAGCAATTGAAAAAACACCATAACCATTGGTAATAGTTCCCCTGCCTTTGCCAACAACCACAATACTTGCAGCAGGAATGGCACGCAAACTATCGGCAGTCATTACAACTCCATACAACTGAATAACGCTATCTTTTTTTTGAGCAAAAGTTGCACTGCAAATAAATATCAATGATGCAAAAATTGCTAATCTTGTAAATGTTTTCATAATAGAAAATAAGGTCTAAATAATAAATTCCAAATCCCACTAATCACTATCTAAAACCAAAGTACAAAGTAAACACTTGAGCAACTAAATTTGCCAACTCTATAATTTTTTAACAAATTTTTATTAAAATAAAATGACCGAAGCAGATATTCTTAAAGCACTTTCCAATGTTCAAGAGCCAGATTTAGGCAAAGATTTAGTAACACTTAATATGGTGAAAGATATAGCTATTGATGGTAACAATGTGTCGTTTACTATTATACTTACAACACCAGCTTGTCCTATGAAAGATATGATGAGCAATGCAAGTATAAATGCTGTAAAATTATTGGTAAATAAAGAAGCAAATGTGCAAGTAAATTTTACATCAAACACTAGCACCAATAGAAAGGATAACAATATTTTGCCTGGCGTAAAAAATGTGATTGCAGTTATTAGTGGTAAGGGTGGTGTGGGTAAAAGCACAGTTGCTGCAAACCTTGCTTTAGCACTTAGTGAAGGTGGTGCAAAAGTTGGTTTAATGGATGCTGATATTTATGGACCCAGCGTGCCTATTATGTTTGGTGTGCGTGGCGAAAGACCTATGATGCGTGATGTAAATGGCAAAGGAATGATTGTGCCTTTGGAAAAATATGGTATGAAACTAATGAGCATTGGCTTATTGGTTGACGAAAAAAATGCTGTGGTGTGGCGAGGTCCAATGGCAAGTAGTGCTATTAAACAATTTGTTACAGAAGTTGATTGGGGCGAATTGGATTACCTTGTAATTGATATGCCTCCTGGTACTGGCGATATACATTTAACCATTATGCAAACAGTGCCTGTTACTGGTGTAGTAATAGTTACAACACCTCAACCTGTTGCTCTTGCAGATGCTAAAAAAGGAATTGCAATGTTTGCTCAAGCACAAATAAATGTGCCTATTATTGGCTTAGTAGAGAATATGGCTTACTTTACTCCAGCTGAATTGCCTGAAAATAAATATTATATTTTTGGAAAAGATGGTGGTAAGAAACTCGCAGAAGAATATGATCTTAATTTTTTGGGGCAAATTCCATTAATACAATCTATTCGTGAAGGTGGTGATGAAGGAACGCCTGCAATGGTTAATAATGATGATTCAGCTAAAGATGCGTTCATTCATTTTGCATCGAATGCTGTAAGAAATATTGCTATTAGAAATGCAAATTTACCAAGAACAAAAGTTGTTGAGGTGGTAGCGTAGAGTTGTTAAAATTTAACAGCAACCTTTATGAAAATTATACATTGGATTATTTCCATTGGTATTTTACTGTTTAATATTTTTTATTTTCTCGAGATTAGTTTCGAAATAATAAAAACAGATGGAGGTGCTATGGGTTTTGGATATATGATTTTACCTTTTGTTATACCAATTAATTTTTTAATGATACCAGCATTATTATCCTTCAACAAAAGATTTGCCGATCATAATTTTATCTTTTTAATAAATTTGTTAGGATTGCTTTGGACAGTTTATTGTTTTTCTTTTTTCAATTCAATTTCTTTTTAGAACTTAATAGCAATTTTGCCTTTTTGATTTCTATCAGTTGTAATCCATTTAGGTCCTTTTTTTAAAAGGTCAATGGCTTTAGCATCAGTTTCTGGGTCAACCGATTTTGTAATTTTTATTTTATCTGGTACACCAAATTTGTCAATGTCAAACTCAAGCCCAACAATCTCTTCACCTGTTTTGTTATTAATAATTGTAACAGGCGAAGAGATTGTGTCGTAAGTGATATTTGTAGTATTGTTATGTTGTAAATAATCATTAAAAGCTGCCCATCCATTTGCAGGAACTAATGAACTATCTTCTTTGGTAAGTCGAAAAGCAAGTGGTTTTGCAGCATTTTTTTTGCTTGCATAAACTGTAACAGGAATTTTATCATAACTGCTATCGCTTTGTAGCCTGATAGTAGGCAATTCTACAACCATATTTTCAGCAGCAATATTTGTTGCTTTGTTTGAATATGTTCCTTTAAAATCTTTTGCAGCATCCTCTCTTTTAATTTCAGATTCTTTTATGTTATTATCTGTCTTTAAATCACCAACACTCGCAACATAATTGTTTGAAAAATTATTTACACTTGGTCCAGCATATTTGCTGCTTGTTGCATTTTGATTTGTTGAAATTGAGCCTACTGAAGACACTTGCTGTGATTGAGCTGTTGCAATAGTTTCATCTTTAGTTGTAATTGATTTTTGAGAAGATTTATTTTCTATAACTTCTTTGCGAGTAGGAGGGACTGGTTCAAATGCAACAGCTCTGTGATTTGTATCACTAATAGTACTATCTGCTTTTTCAGTTGCACTTTTCATATTGCTAACCACAAGTTTCTCATCAGCTTTTTTCATCACTAAAATACTTACAATGCCAACGCCAGCAAGTAATATAGCCACAGCAGCTACTCTTAACCAAGGTTTAGTTTTATTGGCAATAGGAACAATTTTTGTTTCTTGTTTATCTGCCAAAATAAATGCTTCAATTGCTGCTAAATCATTATTAGCAGTTGCTGAATTAACAAAATGATAACCTTCAATTGCATCAGCTAAAAAAGCATCTTGCAATGCAACTCGTTCAAAGCTGTGCATTGCTTCTTTGCTCATTTTGCCTTGCAAATAATTATCAATATCTGCTTTTGTATAAATGATATTTGTTTTTTTATCATCCATTTTTTTCCATACAAATTTTTAAGTTTCTTCTACCGTTTTGCACAAGGCTTCTTATTTTATTCCATTCCATTCCTGTCTCATCAACAATTTCATTGTAGCACTTTTGTTGCAAATAAAATAATTGAATCACTTTGTTTTGTTCATCATTCAATTGCTCAATGCAGTTTTCAAGTTTGTGAAAATCACGTTCTTTTTCAAGCACAGCATCAAGATGCGAAAAATCTTCAGATTGCACAAATCCACTATTATCAAATTCTACTACAATATTTTTCTTGGTCTTTCGCAGTTGCATCAGGCAATAATTTTTTGCAACAACATACAACCACCCTTTAAAATTTTCTACCTGATGTGTAGCAAGTTTTATTCTTATTTCCTGATAAATTTCCATAGATGCATCCTTGCTTGCTTCACTATCTTTAAAGTATTTCATACACACGCCATACACCAAATGAGAATACCTCAAATACAGTGTGGCTAAGGATTGCTGATTGTTTTTCTCTTGAAAATCTTGCAACAATTCTTCGTCTGTTGAAATGGTTTGTATATGCCTTACAGGTATCATTTAAAAAATAAAGATATATTTTTTTGAAGAGGTTTATGTAAAAAATAAAATCGTTGCATCTGTTAATTTATAGTTTACGATTTACACTTAAAACTAATCATTAACAATTAAACATTAACCTCTAATTATTGAATTATGAAAACTCCTATTTTACTTCACATTCCAGAGCCTTGCCACGAAAATTGGGATGCAATGACTCCACAAGATAAAGGCAGGCATTGTGAAAGCTGCAAAAAAATTGTTGTGGACTTTAGTATAATGAGCGACAGGCAAGTATTGGATTATTTTAAAAATGCAGCAGGTAATACTTGTGGCAGATTTCATAACGACCAATTGATGAGACCATTAGTTGAACCACAAAAACAACCAAGTAAATGGGGCTATTTTTTAGCAAGTTTTATTGGGCTTATTATGGCTACAAAAACATTTGCACAGCAAAAAACTTTACCAAGAAAAGTTGTTGGAAAGCCAAACGTAGAAAGAGTTACAACGAAAGGTGAATGTGGAAAACCAGTGGAAAATTATGATAGAAATAAACTCGTTGGTGATGTTCTAATGATGCCAGAAGATACTGCAAAAAAGAAAGTTATTGGAGATACAATATTGTCAGTAAATAAGTCTAACGAAGTTTTTGCTCAAGTACCTTATGGGCAAGTAAAAAAAACAAGTTTCATTGGTAGTGTACAAATGATACCTACAAAAGATATTGAAAAAAGTAGTGTGTTATCAATCACTAGTGCTTTAGATGGAAAAATTTATGGACTTGAAACGGGAAGTAAAATAAATGGTAAAATAGTTGACGAAAAAAACAATCAAGTTTATGGTGCAATAATAAAAATAAAAGGAGCAACAAAAGGCGTTTTATCTGATGTTTATGGAAAATTTGAAATCAAGGATTTTGATGTAAACAAGAAACTTACTTTAGTTATTTCTGGAGTTGGTTTTGAAACAAAAAAAGTTGAAATCAGTAAAGAATATTTTTTAGATTTTCAAACAATTGTTTTGAAACACTCTAATGAAAACATCCTAGATATTATGGTAGTACTACCACATCCACATCAATATTCAATTACACATTTATCTGGAATTGTTTTAGACGAAAAAAATAATTCCATTGCTGGAGCAACCATAAAAGTAAAGGGGATGAAATTCGAGACTGCCACTAGTAGCCTTGGCAAATTCAATTTTGATGACTTAAGAGTTCCACTTACAATAACAGTGATAATCTCAAGCATTGGCTATGAGACAAAAGAAATCAGTATTGAGCCAAGAAAATTGCACGAAGAATTAAACATTACTTTAAAAGAAAGTAAAGAAGTGTTAGATGAGGTTGTTGTTCAAGCACCTTATGGAACAACAAAAGGGAAGTACTATACAGGCTCGTCAACAACAATTAGCTGCAAGAAAATACGTCCTTCAATTAAAGATTCAACTATCAAAATAATTCAGAAAGTATTCAATAAAGAATCCATTAAAATGTATCCTAATCCTGCTACAAAAAATTCAATCATTCACATATCAATAAAAGATGCTGGAGAATACGCTTTGCAGATGTTCGACATTCAATCAAAGCTAATGGTAGCAAGAAAAATTATTAATAATGCCAATAATGAAATAACAGAATTTCAGTTGCCAACATCGGCTATTACTGGTACATATTTTATTAGAATTATTAATCAAAAAACACAGAAACAAATAACAGAAAAAATTATTATTCAATAATATTTTATCACTAAAAAAATGAACATTATGAAACAATTAAAATCAATGTTCGGCATTATCGCCATAAGCTTATTTTGTTTTGCAACAAGCAAAACTGAAAGAACAATAACTGGTAAAGTAACAGATGAAAAGGGTGCTGCTATTGCAGGAGTAACAGTAAAATTGTGTAATAGCCCTAAAGGAGTTAATACCAATGCGAATGGCGAATATTCAATCACAGTTCAAGAAAAAACAAGTTGTATTTCCTTCTCTGGAGTTGGACTTCAAAGTCAAACAGTATCAGTTAAAGAGTCTAATATTATTAATGTAAAAATGGTTGTTACAAGTAGTGAAATGGATGAGGTAATTATTCAAGTTCCTTATGGAACTGTAAAAAAAATTGTATATGTTAGCTCTGAACAAACAATTAGAATAAGGGGTAATGCATCTATTCCACAACTATTATCTGGTAGTTTTGCCGGCGTAACTGTTACCAACCCAAATAGCGGATATTATGAAAAAAATAAAATAAAGGACAACAAGTATATTGATAAAGATGGCAATGATGAAGGGTACAGCAGAGAATGCTATGATAAAATAACTGAAAATCCTTTTTTAAGCACCAAACAAAATCCATTATCCACTTTTTCAATTGATGTAGATGCTGCTTCTTACAGCAATGTTCGCAGGTTTTTAAACAATGGAACAATACCACCTGCAGGTGCTGTGCGAATTGAAGAAATGATAAATTATTTTAAATACGATTATCCTCAACCAACAAATAACTTACCTTTTACCATTAACACAGAACAAGCAATTTGCCCCTGGAATACCAAACATCAATTGGTTTTAGTGGGATTGCAAGGCAAAAAAATTGATGAAGATAAATTGCCATCAGCATCACTTACTTTTTTAGTAGATGTAAGTGGTAGTATGTATGGTGAAGGAAGGCTTCCTCTTGTAAAATCATCTTTGCTAATGTTGGTAGATAAATTGAGAGAGCAAGATAAAGTTGCAATTGTTGTATATGCAGGTAACGCAGGTTTGGTGCTACCTTCAACATCCAATAAAACTGATATTAGAAATGCTTTAACAAGATTGGAAGCTGGAGGTTCTACAGCTGGAGGAGCAGGAATTAAATTGGCATATAAAACAGCCATTGATAATTTTATTAAGGGAGGAAATAACAGAGTTATTCTTTGTACTGATGGAGATTTTAATGTTGGTACAAGTAGTGATGATGAGCTTGAACGCCTAATTGAAGAAGAAAGAAAATCTGGCGTATTCCTTACTGTGCTTGGGTTTGGAATGGGAAACTATCAAGATGCAAAGATGGAAAAACTTGCAGATAAAGGCAATGGTAACCACGCCTATATTGATGGAATAAATGAGGCAAAGAAAGTTTTCTTGAACGAGTTTGGCGGCACGTTATTTACAATTGCAAAAGATGTTAAACTGCAAATTGAGTTTAATCCAAAGCAAGTAAAGGAATACAAGTTGATTGGTTATGAAAACAGAATGTTGGCAAAAGAGGATTTTAATAATGATAAAAAAGATGCAGGAGAATTAGGTAGCGGGCATACTGTTACTGCATTGTATGAGATTGTACCTAAAGGAAGCGATGAAAAAAATGTTTCAGATGTTGATGAACTTCGTTATCAAAAAAATGCAAAACAAATTTCTAATGATTTACAAGCAAATGAAATAATGTTCTTGAAATTGAGATATAAAAACCCTGATGATAGCACGAGCAAACTAATTGAAAGCGTGGTTGCAAAACGAATGAACACCATTGAAAATGCAAGCGAAAATTTAAAGTTCGCAACAGCTGTTGCTGAGTTTGGAATGTTACTTAGAAACTCAGAATTTAAAGGCAATGCAAGCTATGAAAGTGCTAAATCTTTAGCAACAAATTCAATTGGAAAAGATGTAGAAGGATATAGAAAAGAATTTTTGGAACTGCTTTCAAAAGCAGCAATAGTTAACAAAACAGCAAAGCGATAACTAAAACCTAATTTTAAAATGCTGCTTTGTTTTAAAATCTTTATTCAATAAAACAATACCAATAAAAAACAAGTCAATAGTAGCAGTAACCTCTGGAAGATGCTGAACATAATGCCAGGCATCTTCCATTTCTTTACTCCAGTGAATATCGTCTAAAATAATGATAGAATGATTGTGTGATGCTTGCAGTATTTGATTAAAATAATTAACCGTTGGTTCGTATCTGTGATTGCCATCAATAAATGCAAAATCAATTGATGTTAGTTGTTGAATGGCGGTTGCTAAAGTATCATCAAAATTGCCTTCAATTAAATTGATATTATTGATTTGCAACTCCTGAAACCCTTTTTTGGCAATAGCTGCAACTTCAGTAGCTCCTTCAAGTGTTATAACTTTTGTATCTGTTTTTGCTAAGGCTAAATAAGAAGATGTAATGCCTAATGATGTTCCTAATTCTAACACAGTTTTAGGCTGATAATAGTTTACCATTTTAAACATCAATTGCCCAAATTTCTTTTGTTTTAAAGAAGATTTTGCAATGCTTGCAACTGTTCTTTGTTTAAAAGGAAGTGTTTTAGAACCTGCTCCCATATCTTGAATATTGAGTAGGGTTTTGTCGTGTAGCAATTCATTTCTTCTTTGTTCTACTTGTTCATAAGCATAAAAACTTCTATCATCATTTAGCACATTTACAATAAAGTCAAACACAAATGGAGAGTGCATTCCGTGTCCTTTGCTATTGGATGCAGAGAACCAATATTGCAAATATTTTAGAGCCATTTGTGAAGCTGAAAACATATTTTTAGTTTGATTTTTCCTTTTAGATGTAAGTTGATTTGGTAGTTTTTTTACGAACCAGAAAAGTGCATAAACAAGAATAAGCCAACTCAAATAATGTATTGTTTGTAATAGTAAATTGTTTGTAGGAAAATTAACAACTGCAAAACTCAAATCCTTAGAAGGCTTTATCCATCGCATTCCTACGTCATATAACAACAAAAATAGCATTAATAAACTGAGCAATCTATTAGCCGAAATTTTTTTTATTAAAAACAAAAATGGAACTATTACAATGAGTATAATTCTTATTTCAAACCAACCTAAAGTAAACTTGTTATTTGGATAAATTTCAAAGCCCATTATTGTTGCCAATTGGTAATAGGCATATAATTCTCTAACTAATTCTACTGAATAAAAAATGAGCAAAACATTCGCAACAGCGAGAATATTTTGTGTATAGATTTTATATTGATTGTTTACAAGCAAACTCAACAAAATCAATAGCGGAGCAAGAAAAACGTAAGCAGTGTTGAAGAATTCCATTGTTTATTTTCTTGTCCAAGTTTCAAAAGTGTAATTGTAAATATGTTTCTCGTCTGCAATGTGTTTGTCAGCAAAAGCAAGCAGCCATTGGCTTTCATCCATTTCAAAAAAAGTATCTCCATCAATTATAGCATCAACTTTTGTTAAATAAATTTTGTTTGCCTTGTGCATTGCTTGTCTATAAATTTCACCACCACCAATAATCATTATCTCTTTATAATCGTGTTCTTGTGCAATAAATATGGCATCTTCAATGCTGTTTACTACAACTGCATCTTCAGCATTATAATCTTTTTGTTTGGTAACAACAATATTCAATCTTCCATTCAAAGCTTTGCCACCAAAGGATTCAAAGGTTTTTCTACCCATTACAATCGGTAAAGCCCAGGTAGTTTGTTTAAAAAATTTCATATCGTTTGGCAAATGCCAAAGCAATTGATTGTTTTTACCAATAGCATTATTTTTTGATGCAGCAACGATGATTGAAATATTCAAACTATTTATTATTTATGGATTTTAAATTTTAAACGGCAACAATTCCTTTTATATGAGGATGTGCCTGATAGTTCTCTAAAGTAAAGTCTTCAAACTTGAACGAGAAAATATCTTTTACTTCACTATTTATTTTTATTGTTGGCAAAGAAAAAGGCTCACGAGTAAGTTGCAATTTTGCTTGTTCTAAATGATTATTGTATAAATGTACATCGCCAAAACTATGCACAAAATCTCCGGCTTCCATATCACAAACCTGAGCAATCATCATTGTCAATAAAGCGTAGGATGCAATGTTGAAAGGCACTCCAAGAAAAACATCTGCACTACGTTGGTATAATTGGCAAGATAATTTTGGCTTAGGATTTTCATCATTTGCAGGCGTTACATAAAACTGAAACAGGGCGTGACAAGGCATTAAAGCCATTTGCTTTAGTTCGCCAACATTCCAAGCATTCACAATTATTCTTCTGCTGTCTGGATTTGTTTTTAATTGATGAATAACGTCTTTTATTTGGTCAATAGTTTCTCCATTTACACTTTGCCAGCTACGCCATTGCTTGCCATAAACAGGTCCCAAATCGCCATTCTCATTTGCCCATTCATCCCAAATTTTTACACCATTTTCATTAAGATATTTGATATTGGTATCACCATTTAAAAACCAAAGCAATTCGTAAACAATGCTTTTTAAATGAAGTTTTTTTGTAGTAACCAATGGAAACCCATTTTGCAAATCAAACCTCATTTGATAACCAAAACAACTAGTGGTTCCAGTACCTGTTCTATCAGTTTTTGAAACACCATTATCTAAAATATGTTGAAGAAGTTGATGATATTGTTGCATAGGGCAAATGTAAAAGAGATTTTAAATAAATATGACTATTGTTTATAACCTCACAAATCATAAAATTTTCTTAAAATTTATGAATGATTATGTTTTACCATTTCAAAACTGCAACTTTGTTTTGAACAATTTTTATTGCAACAATGAAACAATATTCTTTACTTTTTATTTTTTTATTTTTCACATTATTCTCAAATGCTCAAGCCGTACCAAATGGTTGGCATTTAATGGATTATTCAACAGATTCATTCTATGGAATTAGCCTTAACAAAGCATATCATTTTTTACAAGAAAAAAAGGTAAAATCAACCTCGATTATAGTTGGAGTATTGGATTCGGGTGTTGATACATTACACGAGGATTTAAAAAATATTTTGTGGCATAATGCTAAAGAAATTCCTAATAATGGAATTGATGATGATGGAAATGGCTATATCGATGACGTGTATGGTTGGAATTTTTTGGGTAATAAAAATGGCGAGAACCTAAGAAAAAACACTGATGAGAAAACCAGGGTTTACTACAAATACAAAGCGAAATATAGTGGTAAGGAAGTTGATACAACTATATTTTCCAGACAAGAAAAGTATGAATATAGTTTATGGAAACAAGCAGCTAAAGAAATGAATATTTCTACAGACGAAGGTGTTGAGGTTGCTATGATTGAAATGACTGCAAGAGTGCTTAAAGGATACGATTCAATCATCAAGAAAGAAATGGGAGTTGCTGAATATACCTCACAAGAGCTGGAAAAATTTGAAACAAAAACCATAGAGGCAAAAAAAGCTAAATACAACTATTTAACAACAACAAAATTGTTGGAGATGGATCCTGATGAAAAAAACACGTCTTTGTTAAACCAATTGAACGAATATGTTGAACAAAAAAAACAAGCACTTGCTGCAAGTGAAAATGCACCAGAAGATTTTAGAGCAAAAATTATAAAAGATAATTACAATAATATCAACGATAAATTTTATGGAAATACTGATGTTAAAGGACCAGCATCCAATCACGGTACACACGTTTCAGGAATTATAGCAGCACAACGAGATAACAAAATTGGGATAGATGGTGTTGCAGACAATGTGAAAATTCTTATGGTTCGTACTGTTCCTGATGGTGATGAATATGATAAAGATGTTGCCCTTGCGATTTTTTATGCAGTAAACAATGGGGCAAAAGTTATTAATATGAGTTTCGGCAAAAGTATTTCACCCGAAAAATATTGGGTTGATAGTGCTGTTAAATATGCAGCTTCTAAAGATGTTCTACTAATTCACGCAGCAGGAAATGACTCGAAAAATATAGATATAAATCCAAGTTTTCCTACTGCCTATTACTTAAGTAATAATAAAAAAGCACCAAATTTTATGACTGTTGGAGCCAGTACAGATCCTAAAATTTCAAGGGGAAATATCATTGCAGATTTTAGTAATTATGGTCAAGAATCTGTTGATGTGTTTGCACCTGGAGTTAAAATTTATGCTACACTCCCTAATGAAAATAACTATGGAAATCTACAAGGAACAAGTATGTCAGCACCTGTGGTTACTGGTATTGCAGCATTGTTGAGAAGTTATTTTCCAAGTCTTACGGCAATTCAAACAAAAGAAATTATAGAGAAAACAGTTATCAAACCCAACCTTGATGATGCTATAACAGTTAGTGTTGGAAAACAAGCAAAAGAAGAAAAATTGACATTGAATAGTGCTTGTAAATCTGGCGGAATTGTTAATGCTGCAAATGCCGTAGAATTGGCATATAAAGTAGATGAAGAAAATAAAAAAGCATCTAAAAAACGTCATTCATAAAGCACGTTATCAACTGAGTTTGCTTCATCTTTTTCAACTGCACTACATTCGCAGCTATGCAAGAGAAAAAATATTCAGTAGAAACTATATTAAATAACCTAAGAATTACTGCATTAAATGAAATGCAATTAGCATCGCTGGAAGCTAATAAAAATAACGATAATGTTTTGTTGTTATCAGATACTGGCTCTGGGAAAACGCTTGCTTTTTTGCTGCCAATTTTAGAACTCATTAATACCGACATTAAAGAAACACAAGCCCTGATAATTGTTCCATCGAGAGAACTTGCACA
>JANYEP010000080.1 GCA_025363075.1 Chitinophagaceae bacterium
TTTTTAGAAAATTACTGCAATAAAAATGCAATCAATTTATCTATGGCTTTGGTTACGACCCAGTTTTTATACCTGATGGAGACACAAAAACTTTTGCTGAAATGACAATGGAAGAAAAAAATATTTATAGCCATAGACGAAAAGCCACAGATAAATTGATTGCATTTTTATTGCAGTAATTTTCTAAAAAATTTTTACAAATACCCTAGTGACCTCGCAGGGACTCGAACCCTGGACCTACTGATTAAGAGTCAGTAGCTCTACCAACTGAGCTACGAAGTCAAATAAAAAAGAATGTTAAAAATAGACACTCTTTTTTTTATTAAGAATAAAATATTTTACCAAGAACTTCTGCTACTGGCAGATTTTTTTAGCACAAACAAACGAGAAATGTTAAACCCAAAATGAACATCACCTTTACCCCAATCGCCAGTTGTATTTGTAATGAAACTTCTATCTGTCATACCAGTTGAATTTGTGAAATGTAATTGAAATACATGTCCACCAGTTTCTATATCTACACCAAAGGAAAGCGAATTTGTTGTACCATCCAAAGGATTAAATTGATGATAATATTCTCCAGTGATAGCAACACGTTTAGAAATTTTAACTCGTCCACCAACACCTAAAGAATATAAATTATTATCATTTTTTGATAATGGCACTAAATTGATGTGAACCAATGTAGGCATCAATTGTAGCGAAATATTATCATTGAATTTTCGAGCAATAAGTAGTTGATAAGAGTAAGACATTCTATTGGTGAAACTAATATCATCACTGCCTTTTAATGTGTATTGCATTGCAGTTGCAACTGCTGATACGCTAATTGGCATATTCACTTTCCCTGTAGATTGACGCAGCAATTTGTATTTTACATAAGCATCATATTCTTTATCAACAGTACTTCTTCCAATGCCCACCAATAATCTATTTGAAACACCGTAATCTAAACTCATTCTCATTGTTGCATTATCTAGTCCAAACAGATTATAACCACCAGAGTTTAAATAACCGAAGCGATGAGAAATTCTAAAATCTAAATTGTATTTGCCAATTGTTTCTATAGTGTGTCCATTAACAATTCTTGTGCTTTTAAAAGTAGCAGTAGAATAATCAGTAGCATTTGCATCAACTTTTTTTGATTCATTATCTAAATCTGCAAACAAGTCTGTAGCTTTTTTTGTAGAGTCTTGAGCTTTCGTAGTATTTAAAGATGCAATGATGGTTGTTGCTATAAAGCAAACGAAATATTTTTTTATCATAATTAGTTTTATTTTTTGTTAATCAAATTTGCAAACAACAGTTGTTTCAATCTCGTTAGCAATTTTATCTCCTATGTATTCACCTTTAATACCAAAATCCTTTACTTTAATTTTGAAGACACTCTTTGCTGAAACTTTACCAGATTTCACTTCAATAGTTCCTTTTTCTGATACATCTTTTGTTACACCATGAATGGTTAATTTGCCTGTAACAGTTATAGGATATGTTCCATCTTTTGCAAAATTTACGGTAGCAATATTAGTGATGTTCCCCTTGAAATCAGCCTTAGGAAATTTTGTGCTTTCCATATAATTTTCATTAAAGTGATCCTCCATCAAAGAATTATCGAACTTAAAGCCTTTTTGCAAAAGCAAGAAAACAAACTGTCCCGATTTATCATTCATCATAGAAGTTACCTGGCTGTTTACACCTTCAATTTTCTCTAAAGCTGTATTAGAGAAAAATTTTATGATACCACTTTTGGTTTTATAAATTTTCTCTTGTGCATTTGAAATAGCTGATGTTGTTACACATATTGCTATAAATAAAATAATTTTTTTCATTGTTAATTTTTTAAATGATGATTAATTATCCTTTCCTCCTTCACTAATCCAATGTGCAATTTTTGCAATATCGCAATCGCTCAACTTGCTTGCAGGTGGCTTAGGCATTGCGTTTCCTAAGTGTTTAATATCCTTTAACAATGTACCACCATCACCACCAGCAGTTGTATCAATAAAGTTAAACACAGCATCGTGGTTATCCAAAACTATGCCACCACCAGAACCTGAGTTAGCAGCTGAGTGGCAACTGTAACAATTGTTTTCTAAAACAACTTTTACAGTTTTGCTGTATGAAATGTTTGTAGTATCAATGCATCCATACAACACATCTTTTTTATTGTTTGCACAACTTGTAGATAATAGTGCAACTACACTTGCAGTGCCTATTATTCCTAAAAACATTTTCGTTCTTTTCATTAGTTTTTTTATTTGAGATGATAAAGGTAAATCTCTATTATTAAAACAAAAAACTACTTTAAATATGCTTACGAAACATTTAACAAAGTAGTTTTATAAATATTTATTCAATAATTGTAATACTAACAGGAGGCAATAAATTATTATCTTCTTTTACTTGTAAATAATAGTTTCCAGATGTTATATAATTTCCAAATTGCAAGCCAATTCTATTGTAGCCTTTTGTTACTGCCTTTTGTTTAGAACTCATAATTTTCCCTTGACTATTTATTAAAACAAAGTTCATTGTTTGGTCTTTTTCACTTGTAATTTCAATATTTACATCTTGCCCTTTTTTTGCAGGATTAGGATAAACACTATTTAATGTTGTATTGACTTTAGTGTTTATAGATTGGATGCTTGAATATCCAAATTCCCCATTTTTATCAACAGTTTTTAATCTGAAATAAGTTGCTGCTGAAGTATTGTTTATTATATCATTAACAGTGTAAGATTTGCTAATAGAGGAGTTACCTGCTGCTGCAATTTTTGAGATTGTAACAAATGTTTTTCCATCTATACTTTTTTCAACTTCGAAATGATCACTATTGATTTCTATAGCAGTTTGCCAGCTGATAGTAACTTTATTGCTAATTGTTTTTACAACCGAAAAAGATGTTAATTCTACTGGCAAAACCACGCTTGTAGCAAATGAACCAAGTGCCCAAGTAGAGCCAGAAGTGCTGCCTGTAACATTATTTGCTACACATCCAAAATTAAACGTAACAGCACCTGTTGTAGTGGGTGATGTCCAGTTTATTGCAGGATAAGTATAACTTGTTGTAGCAGTACCACCCAATGGTGATGTATGTGTAATTTCTGTTCCTGACTTTTTCATTCCATTACCAGTGATTACTGCAAGTGTACCAGCTGATGCTTTAATATCTAACCCAAAATATTTGTAACTATTAGTTGGTGCATATACCAAATTAAAACTGTACAGCGTGCCTTTTAACACAGAGGTTGGTAGATTTATTAAAGTTGCTGTGCCAGCTTGAGTTGGATGACATCCACCACCACATCCTGAAGTAGTTCTACTTGTAATGCCATTGTTTGATGTTGTTGAGCTTGTACTCGATGTAAGAGCTATAATTAATAAACTCAAACTTACAATTGTAAGTGTACTTTTTTTCATTTTTTCAGCTAATTTTTAATGTGGTAAAAATATAGTTTTGATTGCTTGTAAAAACATTTAGTGTAGGTATTGATGCAAACCTTTGCATAAAATTGGTGCTATGAATAAACTCTCAACATTGTTCCTGTTAATTGTGTTTTATAAATAGTTAGCCCAGCAGAGCCATTACCATTTAAGCCACTGCCAGTAATGCTAAATCTTGCACCGTGAGCAGAGCAATCCCATTCGTTATTGGTGCTGTTATAATAAATTTGTGTCCTTCCTTCGTGACTACAAATTTGCGTTGCTGCAGCATAGCTACCTGTATTAGTTCGTGCAATTACACAACTATTTTTAATGATATAATTACCGTTAGTTGTCAATGTAACATTCGCAGCATCAGTTAAATCAATTGTAAAATCTACAGGGCCACTTGGCGTGGTTGCAGTTTTTTTACACGAACCTAAACAACCTGCTGTTAATGCAAACGCAGCCCCATAGCCTATTGTAGCTAAAAAATCTTTTCTGTCCATTGTTAGTTTTTAATTTTAAAATTATAAATCCAGCCAAAATAAATTCCTTTACTCACGATAGGTTGGTTGCCTTTACCAACTCCATTTAATGGAATACTTAAATAGGGTTGAATTCTTATTCCTCCAATTTTTTTGAATTGATATTGATATCCTACACTTAAATTGTAAGCACCTAAAAAATTGTTAGTAGTAGTTTTATACTGTACCTTTTCGTTTGTTACAATACCGTTATTTTCTTGCTCATATTCATAATTCTCTTTACTCACGATGTAGGAACACACGCCAATGTTTGCAAAGAAGTTATTGTTGTTTTTGTGCAGTAAATCTACCTTCAAAGAGAGTGGAATTTCAATTAATTTATTCTCAGCTTCTACCCAAAGTATATTGCCTGTTGCTGGTAGTATATTTTTATCAAACTTGTTGCTTGTTGTGTAATATTCTTTGCTCTGCACGCTAAGTCCAGTCTCAAGGCTAAAGATTTTGCTAAACTTATATCCAACTAAAAAAGATACGTTATATCCTACATCATCACCATCATCTTTAAAGCCTTCTGATTGAACAGAACATTTTTGAGAAGCATACATAGCACCTACATAAAAATATTTTCGAAATACTTTTTTGTTCTTCGGAACATCAATAACAGCAGTTGTATTAACTTTCTTCAGGCTGTCAACTTTAGTTATATTATTTGTTGCAGTAGTAATTTCACCTTCGGTATTGCCTTCATTATTTGCAACACCAAGCTCATTACTCTTTGCATTATTTTTATCTGTTGACTTTTGCGAATCAACAACAGCAATAGTTTCAGCAATTTTTGGTTCTTTAATAATGCTTGACATTTCTGATTTGCTTACTACGAATTTCTTAATATTTAAGTCTTCGTTTAAAGGTTTTGTGCTTATAGTTTTATGTAATTTTTTTGATATGACAGTATTTTTATTTCCCGTAATATCTGATTTAATACTTGCAACTATATTTTGTTTGTTTAGCGAATCAATTATTTTTTTGTAAATTTTATTTGTAATAGTTTGCTCTAAATTTTTGTTTTGATTTTTAATTTCTTCCAATTGTTTTTCAGTAGTCTGCTTGCTTAAAAACGCTTTGTTTAAGGCAGTTTTATTCTCAAAAAATTTTGAAACAATAAAAACAGAACCAACAATAAAACCTATCAAAAACAATGAAAGAGCAGCAGTTTTTATATTCCACCAAAAAGGCTTTTTGTTGTCATCTTTCTCAAGCTGCTTTAAAACAGCCTGCCAGTCAGCACTGCCAGTTTTTAGTGGAAAATGCTCTGCTGCTTTTCCATATAGGTTTTCCAATTCGTTGTTATTTTCTTGCATCATACTCACTTGTTTGTTTCAAAAAAAATAGCCAGCTGTTTTTGCAACATTTGTTTTGCTCGCGATAGGTTCGACTTTGATGTACCCTCACTAATATTCAACATTGTTGCAATTTCAGTGTGC
>JANYEP010000107.1 GCA_025363075.1 Chitinophagaceae bacterium
TTACAAGAACATAATATACTTGATAAAGTTAGAGTAGTTCATACCACAGAAGTTATAGGTTACAACGAGCATCCTACAAAAGCATTAAGGGAAAAGCCCAATAGTTCTATTGCAGTTGGTTTTAAAATGCTTGCTGCTGGTGAGCTTGATACTTTTGCAAGTGCAGGAAACACTGGTGCAATGCTTGTTGGTTCTATCTTCAATTTAAAATCTGTTGAAGGTATTTTAAGACCAACAATTGCTACTGTTATTCCAAAATTAAATGGTCAAACAGGTTTGCTATTAGATGTTGGTTTAAATGCAGATTGTAAACCAGAACAACTTAATCAATTTGCAGTATTGGGTAGCATTTATGCTCAAAATATTTTAGGAATTACTAATCCCAAAGTTGGGTTGGTAAATGTAGGAGAGGAGGAAGGAAAAGGTAATATTTTAGCCCAAGCAACTTATCCTTTGCTAAAAGAAAATGTAGCCATAAATTTCATAGGAAATATTGAAGGCAGAGACTTTTTTAATGATAAAGCTGATGTGATGATATGTGATGGCTTTACAGGAAATATTGTTTTAAAACTTGCTGAAAGTTTTTACGAAATTGCACACAAACGTGGTTTTGCCAATGATGAATACATTAGTAGATTTCACTATCAAAACTATGGAGGAACGCCAGTATTAGGTGTTGCAAAACCTGTTATCATTGGCCATGGAATAAGTAATGATATTGCATTTAAGAATATGATTGAACTTTCTACTAAAATGATTGAAACTGATTTTTGTGGAAAGATGATTGATAGTTTATCAAATCAAACAAACTAATATGGGCTTTTTAAAACAAATAGCAGAATACCTCTACATTAAAAAACGCAATCCTGATGAGAAGCCAACTCAATGGATGAAATATATGCACGGCATCAATCGCATTTCTATTTTTATGTTTATTTTTTGCCTGTTGTTTATGGTGTTTAAGTTGTTTATTCTACCAAGGATTAAGTAGAAAATGTAGTAGTTTGAATTGAAACTACTTAAGCCTGATTTTAAAATAAAAAGACTATATTTGCGTTGTAATAACTAAAAATATTAGTTATTATACACTAAGCATTTCGTTTGCATTGACTATACCCTATTTATGAATCTAAGTGAAACATATACTAAAAATCAAATAGATAAATTGGGTAACACCTTAATTTTTCTATGCGAAAAGATGAATTCGGTCAATCCACTTTCTAAAACACATATCTTAAAGTTAATTTTTATCATAGAAGAAATTTCAATAAAAAAATTTGGAATTCCTTTTTTTGATTTAAAATTTGTTGTGTGGAAACTTGGTCCAGTTTCCACAGTTTTATTTTCAGAATTAACAGAAGAGATTGTTTTGCTATCTGATTATATTAGCAAATTGGATAGTCAAAAGCCAACTTACATACCACTTCGTTCATTTTGTGATGATGAGTTTTCTGATGTTGAAATAGAATTATTAAATGAAGTAGCTAACAGATTTTTATATTGTACTGCAAAAGAGTTGATAAACCATACACATAAAAAAAACTCTGCTTGGTATAATACTGCAAAAGAAAATAATATATTAGAGGAGTTAGAGAGTGGTAGAATACCAATAACAAACATAGAGATTGATTTGAGTAAAACAATTGCAGATGATGATTATAAATTATCATTATACAAAAATCACAAAGAGTTTTTAAACCAATCAAGATTATTAAAACTGTAACGCTTGTACACAGAAGGAACTCTATTATTCTTTGACCCTTTTTATTTTAAAAACGGCAGTCAACCAACTAAAAAATTCTTTTTAGTTATCAAAATTATTAATAACTCCGCAATTCTTGCTTGTCTACCCACGAGTAAAATATATATTCCTAATGACATACAAATATCTCACGGGTGTTTAAATGAGGTTAATGTTTGTATTAATTGTTATATTTTTTCAGCTAAAAAACCTATTACTAAATGCGGTTGGTCTTTTGAACTTGATACATTGATTCACGGCACACAATTAGACGATTTTAATTTAGAACAGTTAAAAGAAAATTACCCAATTAATGGCGTAGATTATGAAATAATAGGGGAATTAACTAGTGATGAATTAGCAAGTGTGATAAAATGTTTTTCAACATCTGTGCTTGTCAAGAATAAATACAAAAGGATTCTTGTATCATAAAAAAGCGAGTTACACCAATTCACTTTTTTATACTCATTAATTCCAACACATATATAGCTACTGAAATTATTGTAAGTTTACTTGTTTATTTTCTTAAGAGTTAAATAATTTCCCTAAAACCTCACTTTACTTTCCTTCGTTTCCTCCCTTATAGTTTTGTTCATAAACATAAAAGCCAGATGCACTGCTTTGCCCCAGGTATTTGCTTCAAACCTATACATAGAGCCATCTTTCTTAGATATAATTGTTAACTCATACATTTTTTCTTCTGGCATATTTACGTCAAAAGTATAAAGTTGTAGAAGCAGTGGTATTTTATTGCCAAGTCTCATTTTAATTATTAAATAAATGCAAATATCTATGAGAATATTTTGAACGCAGTTTGATTAATTCAAACCAAGCTTCCCCTTAACTTCACAGCCCAAATGATTACACCCAACTCGATAGAACAAATTAAAAATCGCATTGACATTATTGATGTAGTTGGCGAATATGTAAAACTTAAGAAACGTGGAGCAAACTACCTGGGAAACTGTCCTTTTCATAATGAAAAATCTCCTTCTTTCACCGTTTCTCCAAGCAAAGAAATTTACAAATGTTTTGGCTGTGGCAAAAGTGGTAATACCATTACATTTTTAATGGAACACGACAAGCTAAGTTACGTAGAATCTCTACGCTGGCTTGCCAGAAGATATAACATAGAAATTGAAGAAACTGAACAAACTCCAGAGCAAAAACAATTACAGCAAGTAGGTGATAGTTTATACATCATCAACAGTTTTGCTGCTAAATTTTTTGAAGAACAATTGTGGGATACAAATGAAGGAAACTCAATAGCAGTAAGCTATTTAAAGGAAAGAGGCTTTAGAGATGAGGTGCTGAAAAAGTTCCAAATTGGTTACAGCCCACAAGCAAAAGATACACTTACACAAGCCTTAATTGCCAATCAATTTAATAAGGAACTTTTGCCCAAAACTGGTTTAAGCGTTGTAAGAAATGATGGTGATTTGCAAGATAATTACAGGGGCAGAATAATCTTTCCTATACATAATAATTCTGGAAAAATTATTGGTTTTGGAGCAAGAATTATTGGTAAAAATGACAAGGCTCCAAAGTACATTAACACACCCGAAAATGAGTTGTATGTAAAGAGTAAAATACTTTATGGCAGCTACTTTGCAAGGCAAGCAATTGATAAGGCGAACGAGTGTTTATTGGTAGAAGGATATACAGATGTGGTGAGTTTGCACCAGGCAGGAGTGGAGAACGTGGTAGCAAGTGGCGGCACAAGTTTAACCATTGACCAACTTAGGTTAATTAAAAAATATACAAACAATCTTACCATTATTTATGATGGTGATAATGCTGGAGTAAAAGCAGCTTTGCGTGGGCTTGATATGGCACTTGAAGAAAGCTTAAACGTAAGGCTGGTACTGATTCCAGACAATGAAGACCCAGATAGTTATGTAAACAAAGTTGGCACAACTGCTTTTCAAAAATTCATTAGCGATAACAAAAAAGATTTCATTTTATTTCAGCTTGAAATAATGATGAAGGAGGTTGGTAATGACATTACAAAGAAGAATGATGTAGTTAATCACATTGCTGAAACGCTTAGTAAAATTAACAGGCAAGAAGATTTTGTGAAGCAGCAGGAATATATAAAACAGTGTAGCCATTTACTTAAAATTGATGAAGGAAATTTAATCAACCTTGTAAATAAATACAAGCGAGATAAGCTAAGTAAAGATGAAAAACGATTGCCTTTTGAGGAAGCAAATCAATTACTTCAGGATTCCCAACAGCCAATAGGTTTTGGAGATGAAAATGTTTCTATAATCAACCAAGATGAATTGCACGAACGCAATGTGTTAAGGGTTTTGCTGGAATATGGTTTAAATAAATGGGATGATGAACAAAGTACTGCACATTACATTTTTAATGAAATAGAAGAGTTTAGTTTTGAGAACAAGGAGTTGGAAAATTTGTTGAATATTTACAGAGATATGTTTTACAAAAATGAGCAGCCAAATACGAAATCTTTTTTATATAGTGAAGATAAAAACGTGGCAGATTTGGTTACCTCCATCACAATGTTTCCATTTGAACTAAGCTTAAATTGGGACAATGTTTTAGAAGGAATGAACATCACAAATAGAGATACAAGTAAAGAAGACGTGATGATGAGTTTGAATTATTTTAAACTTAAAAAATTAAAGACATTGTTTCTTCAGATTCAGTTGGAGCTTGAGAAATCAACGGATTTTAACGAGCAAAAAATTTTGATAGAAGTACATAGAAACCTAAAAGAAAGAGAAAGGGATATTACAAAAAAAATGGGAACTGTGATTTTTAAATAGCATTGCCTGCAATACATAAATGGAAGAAATTAACCTATATAATATTATTGATAATATTGGCTTCAAACTTGACAATAATGCTAACATTGTGCAAGTGATGCCAGCCGACTGTAAACCACTAGGTTTTTCAATTAAGTCGGTTATTGGTAAGCCTTTTGCAAGTTTTATTTCTGACCATTACAAAGCAAAATTTTCTACTTTTTTTAGAAAAAAGCAGTCCAATAAACCTTTGGTTTTCGAGTGTGAAGTTGATAGTAAAAATGGAGATAAAGTGTGGTATCGAATCTCTATAATTTTCACGACAATTGAAAATAAAAAGCAATGTTTAGTTCACTTTAATAACATTAATGAGCTAAAAAATCAGTTGTTAAAAATTGAAGAAACTGTTCATGAGTTACAAAAAGTGAATGCAGTAAATAATCAGGTAATTCATTCAACTCAGGCAATTGTTTTGGTATTAAATCCTGACAAAACAATAAAATATGTAAGCAAGGGAATTGAAAATACTTTAGGGTATAGCAGCAATGAATTATTGGGCAAAGATTGGTATAAATTAATGTACTCTAAAAGCAAAATTGCAGAGGCTGTGCATAATTTTAAAACCTTTATTGAATCAAAAAAAAGAACAAGGGTAGTTGCAGTGCCAGCTATTTGTAAGGATGGTACAATAAAAATAATTTCGTGGGAAACAAGCAAGATAATTGCTAACAAAAAAATCATAGGCGTACTTGGTATAGGAAAAGATATTACAGATGCAGAAAATCAGTTAGTACTACTGAAAGAAAGTGAAGAAAAGTTTAGAACACTTGCTCAGTTGTTACCAACGCCCATTAGCTGTAAAACGATAGATAATAAAATTATCTTCCTCAATAAAGCCTACATAGAACAATTTGGATATACACTTAATGATATACCTGATTTTAATTCTTGGTTAAAAGTTGCATATAGAACTAATATTGATAGAAAAAATGCACTTAATGATTGGAAAGAATGTGTGGCAACGCTATGTAGCGGTAAAAAAACTGCAACAAAAATTATTACTGTTTACAATAAGCGAAATGAAAAAGTAATTTTAAAGCACGATACAACAATCAGTGGCAATAATATTTATTGCAGCTACTATGACATTACAAAAGATGTAGAAGAGGAACAAAGAATAAAAGAAAGTGAAGAAAAGTTTAGAACGCTTGCAGAATTTGCCCCAGTGCCAATTTCATTTATAACAACAGATGGTAATATTGTTTTTTTGAATAAAGCCTACACCGATCAATTTGGATATTCACTTGATGAAATTCTAACTGTGAAAAAGTTATTTAACGTAAGTTATAAAACTAATAAGGAGAAAAAAATAGCAGAGGCAAACTGGCAACAAGACGTTAAAGATTTATTGGAAGGAAAACAAATACCACCACGTCGTATAATTGTCTATAATAAAAAAGAACAGAAAAGAACAATGGAATATTCTGCTACAATGCAAGAAAATTTCATTTATTACGCATACTTAGATGTTACAGAGCAAATTGAAAAAGAGGCATTGCTTTTAAAGGCTAAAGAATCTTTTGAACGTATTGCAGAAAATACACCTATTCCTGTTGGAGGTTGCCACATTGAAACTTTGGATTTAACATTTAGCAATAAAAAATTTGAAGAAATATTTGGTTACAAATACACAGACAAAGTATTGTTTACTAACTGGTACAATAGGATTATTTATGAAAATGGCGAAGATAAAATAGAGAAAGAAAACGAGTTTGATGAATATGTAACTGCAATTGTAGCTAACAAACTTTTTGACAAAAAAATACTTGAACGTAAAATATTATGTGTTGATGATGTCGTAAGAATTTTTGAAATTGGAATAACTTACGATGCAGAAACTCTTTATGCTTTTTTCTATGATGTTACACTACGTAAAGAAAATGAAAAAAGTTTAATGGAGAATGAAGCGAGGTTTAGAAATCTTGCTGAGCAAATGATGTTGCCAGTGGCATTTGTAACTCGTGACGGAAAATTTAATTTCCTTAACCAATCGTTCACAAAAAACTTTGGATACGATGCAAAAAAATTTCCTAGTATTTTCTCTGTTATTGATAATTATAATGTTGATGCAGGCACTAAAAAAATAGCGATAAAATATTGGCAAAGTGAGATAGAACAATTGTTTCAAACAGGTACGCCAATTGAACGTAGTCTTGAGATTGAAATAAAAAGTGGTGAAAAAAGATTAATAGAATATACTGGATCTTTAGCTGATAACTATGTTTATTATGTATACACAGACATAACTGCTCAAAAAACAAAAGAAGATAATTTAAGAAAGTCGAGAGACGAATTTAGAAGCATTGCAGAAAATACACCCATTGCAATTGCAGGAGCAGATATTGCAACATTTAAAGTAGTGTTTGCCAATAAACTTTTTACGGAGGTAATTGGATATACCGTTGGTGAAATCAACGCAATGGAAGATTGGGGTGAAATTATTAAGTATGATAATATTGACGAAGAGAAAAAATCGCTTACTGTATGGGAATCTGTTAAAGTAGAGTTATTATCAAACAATAGTTCACTTGTTAAAAGCCTTGAGCGAAAAATACAATGCAAAGATGGAACAATTAAAATTTTTCAAATTGGCATTACTTACGACAATC
>JANYEP010000121.1 GCA_025363075.1 Chitinophagaceae bacterium
GTGCAACTTTAGTTTTAAAGGTTGCCACTGTTCAATTGTTAGGAGGTAGAAATGATGATGGTGGAGGTAATAATTATCAATCTACAAACGCTGCAACGCAACCACAGCAACAATCTTACAACACGCCACCAAGCAATATGCAGTCAATGCCTCAAGCTGCTGATATAGTTGAGCCTTTGGATGATTTGCCATTTTAATTAAAAAAAAACTTTTCAAAGCCTTGTAGCAATACAGGGCTTTTTTCGTTTATATCCACAAAAAAATTTTCTTACTTTAAATTACTTTTATTTGCTATACAAACTAAACATTCACTAAATCATTTCAATCAAACAAAACCATAAATAGATGTTTGAATTTCACGCAGACAGACGACAATATTTTGATATACAGGTTGCCAATGCAACCAAATATGTATTGCCTTTTATTGAGAAAAAACTTCCTATAAAAGCTGGTATGCGAGTGCTGGAAATTGGTTGTGGCGAAGCAGGGGTATTAAAACCATTTATCGATAAAGGCTGCACTGCTGTTGGCGTTGAGTTTGATTTAGTGAGAATTGAATGGGCTAACGAATTTTTAAAAGATGAAATTGCAGCTGGTAAAATAAGTTTTATAGGCAAAGACATTTATTTGGTAGATGCTGAAAAGGAATTGGGTGGAAAGTTTGACATTATTATTTTAAAAGATGTAATTGAACACATACACGACCAGCCAAAACTGATGAAGGAAATGCAACGTTTCCTGCTGCCCCAAGGCTGTATTTTTTTTGGGTTTCCGCCTTGGCAAATGCCTTTTGGTGGGCATCAGCAAGTAGCACAAAATAGATGGTTAAGCAAATTGCCTTATTACCATTTATTGCCAAGGAGCATTTACACTTGGTTATTGAAAAGAAAAAATGAAAATGTCGCAGAGTTGCTTGAAATAAGAGATACCAGAATTTCGATAGAAAAATTTGAAAAAATTTCTAAAGAAACTGGTTACAATATTATCAATAAAGCCCACTTTTTATTTAACCCAATTTATGAATACAAATTCAACATAAAAGCAAGAAAGCAATTGCCCATTATTCGTAATATTCCTTGGCTAAGAAATTTTTTTACTACTTGCGTTTATTATTTAATAACGCCCCTAACCCCTAAAGGGGAATAAGTTATAATTTCTACTAATTTCTAATTACAATTTAAAATGATTCACATAGTTTTTGAACAAGATAATGTTGCTGTATTGCTTGCTGCTATTGAGCTTGATGCAACAATGCAAGGAGATATAGTAGAGATAAAAGATGATTTTGCAGTTGGCCCCATTGCAAATATTTATGAAACTGAAGGCTATCAACAACGTAGAGATTGGTGGAAAAATTTGCTGGAACATTCGCCCTACAAAGAACAAATTGATTTGGTAGATGATAAAATGGCTGTACACCAATTAACCAAAAAAATGGATGAAAACCCTGACGAAATTGTATGGATTTGGATGGCACAAAACCAGCACGATGTATGTAGTTATTATTGGTTAATGAGCCAGTTAAAAGATTACCAAGGTAGGGTAGAAGTGTTGTATTTAAACAACCTTCCTTTCATTAATGAAAAAGGACAAATATTTTACCCAACACACCTGCACGAAATTCAACCTAAAGAATTTTTAAAAGCAAAAAAACTTGCAAGGGAAATTACACATAGTGAGTTTGAAGTTGACCCTGACGAATGGACAAAACTGTGTAACGAAAATGGTGGTGTAAGAATATTAGAAGGTGGTAAAAAACTTGCCACTAAAGCCACTAATTTTTACGATAAAGATTTGCTAAGTGTTATTACAAACGATTTTCAAAAACTAACTAAAATTTTACACAATGCTTTAGGCAAAATGAAAATACAAACAGGTGATGTGTTTTTAGTAGGTAGAATAAAGCAATTGATAGAAAGCGAAACCCTGCAAATGCAAGGAGATTGGAACAAAGGTTGGAAAGAAATTGAAATAAGAAATTCTGTTGTTGAACAGAATGTTGCTACTTCATAAACATCAAATTCAATCTTGAAGTATTAGCATCAATTTTAAAATATGCTGTTCCTTCATCTTCATTAACATCTAAAGTTTTGTTGTTGGTGTTTGTGCCAATTTTCCAATTTCCTTTTTCTAAATCTGTTATCAAAACTTTATAAGCAATGTTATTTACAGTTGCTAACAGTTTTTTTTCTCTTTTATTTATTTCTTTTTCAGATTGGGAAAAGCCGTTGATTACAAATGCAATTATTAGTAATAAAAATGGCGTAAGTTTCGTTTGCATTCAACGAATTTATATCGAATTTTAATTGAGAAATTTCATATAAAAACCCAAAACGTTCTCGGTACAAAAAATTTTTGAAATGTCAATATTGATTAATACTTAAAATAGTTAAACACATCATTTTTACTAAACTCTTTTTACAACAAATTTGGTTTTTAATTTAACCACTTAGGAACATAGACACACAGATTTTTGCTTTGCGTCTTTGCTTCTTTGTTTCTTTGCGTGAAACTTATGAACGAAGAACAAAATATTGAACAATCTTTTAAGGGTGTAAATGACCAATATAAAAATTGGTTCTTGGAATATGCATCTTATGTAATTCTGGAACGTGCTGTGCCTGCTATTGAAGATGGTTTAAAACCTGTGCAACGCAGGATTTTGCATGCAATGAAAGAAATGGATGATGGTCGCTTTAATAAAGTTGCCAACATTATTGGTCAGGCAATGCAATACCATCCTCATGGAGATGCCAGTATTGGCGATGCTTTGGTGAATATGGGGCAAAAAGATTTGTTGATAGAAACACAAGGAAACTGGGGCGATATAAGAACAGGTGATGATGCTGCTGCACCAAGATACATTGAAGCACGTTTAAGCAAATTTGCTCTGGATGTAGCTTTCAACGCTAAAACAACTAACTGGCAATTGAGTTATGATGGCAGAAAAAATGAGCCAATTACTTTGCCAATGAAATTTCCATTGTTGTTGGCTCAAGGTGCAGAAGGTATTGCTGTTGGGCTTTCTACTAAAATAATGCCTCACAATTTTTGTGAAATTATAGAAGCTTCCATTAAATATTTAAAAGGTAAAAAAATTGAATTATTCCCCGATTTTCAAGTTGGTGGAATGATTGACGTTACCAATTACAATGATGGGCATAGAGGTGGCAAAATTAAAGTGCGTTGCTTTATTGAAGAGTTTGATAAAAAGAGCCTCGTAATTCGTGATGTGCCATTTGGTGTAACGGTTTCGCAACTTTGTGAAAGCATTACAAAAGCCAATGATGCAGGTAAAATCAAGATAAAAAAGGTAACTGAATTTACTGGTAAAAATGTTGAGGTTTTAATTGAACTTGCTGCTGGAATTTCGCCAGATATTACTATTGACGCACTCTATGCTTTTACAGATTGCGAGGTTAGTATTTCTCCAAACGCCTGCATTATTGAAAGTCAAAAACCAAAGTTTGGCACAACATCAGATTTACTGAAATCGAGTGTTGATAATGCTAAAGAATTATTGAAACGTGAACTCGAAATTAAGTTGCGTGAACTTGAAGACAAATGGCATTATACATCTTTAGAAAAAATATTTTTTGAAGAGCAGATTTATAAACAACTTGAAAAGAAACACGAAACCTGGGATAAAGTAATTGCTGCAATTGAAAAAGATTTTGTTCCCTTCCAAAAAATATTAAAGAGGCAGGTTACAAGAGAAGATGTTTTAAAGCTTACTGAAAAACCTGTTCGCAGGATTTACAAGTTGGATATTGATGAATTAAACAATCAAATAAAATCTATAGAAGATGAGATAAAGCAAGTAAACTACGACCTTGAACATTTAACAGAATTTGCCATTGCTTATTTTGAAATGTTGTTAAAAAAATATGGTAAAGGCAGAGAAAGGAAAACTGAAATAAAATTATTTGATACTATAAAAGTGCAGCAAGTAGCCATTGCCAACACAAAATTGTATGTAAACAGAGAGGATGGTTTTATTGGTACATCGCTTAAAAAAGATGAGTATTTATTTGATTGCAGCGATATTGATGACATCATTGTTTTTACAAAACGTGGTATAATGAAAGTGGTAAAGGTTGGCGACAAAACCTTTATTGGCAAGGATATCATTCACATAGCCATCTTTAAAAAGAACGATGAACGCACTACTTATAATATGATTTATGTAGATGGTGCAACTGGTGTAAGCTATGGCAAAAGATTTAATGTTACTGGTGTTACACGCGATAAAGAATATGATTTAACAAAGGGAGCAGATAAAAGTAAGGTTCATTATTTTACTGCAAATGCCAATGGCGAAGCCGAGGTTTTAAAAATTATTTTAAGCCCTAATTGCACTGCAAGAATTAAAGAATTGGATTATTATTTTGAAGAACTGGAAATAAAAGGGAGAAGCTCACAAGGCAATACTGTTACAAAATATCCTATTAAAACCATTAAATTCAAAGAAGCTGGTAGAAGCACTTTGGCAGGCAGAAAATTATGGTTTGACACACAATTTGGACGATTGAATATTGATGAAAAAGGAACATACTTAGGCAGCTTTGATGGTGATGATAAAGTATTGGTTGTTTATACAGATGGCAATTATGAAATTACAGATACCGAACTAACACAGCGTTTTGATGCAGATAATATCAAGTTAATTGAAAGATTTGACCCAGAAAAAATTGTAACTATTGTGTACCTTGATGCTGATAAAAATCAATACACTGTTAAGCGTTTTAAAATTGACACTTCAACTTTACGTACAAAATATTTATGTATAAAAGATGGCAAAGGAAATGCCATTGAAGCTGCTACAACACAAGCAGAGCCTATACTTGGTGTGCAAGAAGGGCGTGGTGAGCAAATGCGAAAAGGTAAATTGAAGATTGCAAAAATGGTGGATGTGATGGGCTGGAAAGCAATAGGAGCAAAGCTATTGGCATATTCAAAATCTGTGCAAATGAATTGGGAAGATGCACCTAAAGAAAATAATTTGCAAACTGAATTATTTGAGTAATTGCCTATGCAATTATTATTCTAACAACAAGCTTTCACTATCGTCAATCATTGAAAGATTAATGCTATCAGAGCCTGCAATACCTTCAATGCTGCCACGAATGTGTGTTGCATTCAGCAACACTTTTTCAAGTTGTTTTTCCCTTGCTTTCCAAAGGCGTTCCATTGCATCGCGTTCTTTTTGAATAGAGAGTTTCATACTCATAAAACCTTCTCTTATTGCTTTCCATTGTTCGCCAAATTCATTACCTATTAAATACTCATAAAGCATCACCATTTTATCACCTTGATTGTGCTGACTTTTCTTCACTTCAAATATTTTTAGTAGTGCGTTTCGCAGCAATGCAGCAACACTTCTTACTTCACCAAAATTGCAGATATACACTCCATCTTTTTCGCCAAAACGCTCCATATCTTTAGGTAAAGCCTGTGTAACTATTATGGCAATATCAGCACCCAGATTTCTCATATCTGTTTTTAATTTATCTATCCAGTCAATAGAAAAATCCTTTGTGCGTTTGCTTTCATAAATAATTTTCCCAACTTCTGTTCCCAAACGATTGTGGACAATTTGAACACAATCTGCACCTTTAACACCTTTGCCAACTTCTTCAATTTTGTCAAAAGGAAAAGTAGAGCGTAACAAATCTTCGAGCAACAACTCCTGCACTTCTCCTTGCAGTTGCATAGAACCCTGTTCAGCCTTTTGTTTCATTTGTTCTGCAAGCTTGCGTTGGTCTTCAAGTTGCTTGTCTTTTTCTGCAAGTTTCATTTGAAATTCCAATTGCAATTGACTTGTTTTTAACTCTTCATTTTTGCGAACTTCATCCGACATTTTTTGCCTTTCTTCCAATAATTTTTTTTGAATAGAAAGTTCCAGTTCTTCTTCTTTATTTTTTAATTCTCGTTCTTTATTCAAATATTCCAGTTCTTTTTTTCTGGCTTCTTTTAGCTTCTCTTCTTTTTCTGCATCTGCTTGTTGCAAGTTTTTTAATTGGCTTTCAAAATCGGCACTAATTGATTTGCGTAGCGACTCTTGCAATTGCTGTTGTAGAGCATTTTTTTCTTGTTGAAGTTTAGCAGCAAGCTCTACTTCTTTTGCCTGAAGTTGTTGCTGGAATTGGGTTTCCTTACTTTTAAACTCATCATCTTTTTTCTTTTGCCAGTCAATCATTTTACTTCTCAATTCTTTTTCAATTTCATCACGCATTCCATCTGCTGGTTCAAACTGATGATTGCAATTGGGACAAGTTATAGTAAACGAAAGCATAAAAAATATTTGAGCAAATCTATCAGATTGGATACAATATTTTAATGATGTTAAAAGATACTTTAATACAAATACAAAAAACTCAATGCAAAGCATTGAGATTTTTTTGTTAAATATGATTGGCAAGTTGCATTCTTTAAGATATAAAGCACCCCACGTTCTTAAAAATTAAATTTTGTAACTCACCAATCAATTATTTATTCTACAACTAATTTTTGTGTTTGTTTTTCATTGGCATTTATAATTGTTATCAAATAAAATCCTCTACTTAAGCTGCTAATATCAACTGAATTATTGCCTAAGCTTAATGATTGTGTTTTTACTTGTTTGCCATATAAGTCAGTAATAGTAAGGGTTTCAATACCAGTTGACTTATCAATTTTTACATTAACTATAGAGTGAGCAGGGTTAGGATAAAGGCTGAATTGTAAAGTATTCACAATTAATTCTTGATTGTTGATGCCTCTACTACCTACACAATTATATCCAACGGTATTAACACTTCTACTATTCGAACAACCCAGGGGATTAGTGTAAGTGTAAGTTATACTGCCAGCACCAGTTGTATTGATAGTTATAACACCAGCATTAGTAACACTTAAACTACCAGTTGCATTCCACAGACCATTTGCAGGAGAACCAACTACTGTAAATGTTTTGCCAACACAAAAACCACCATTTGGTGCACCTCTTTGAGGATCAATTGTACCTGCTGCATATTGTATTGTTGGAACGTTTGGTATTGAGTTTACTGTTATAGAATAGCTTACAAAATTGCTACAACCACTGGCATTTGTTAATGTATATCTAATGCTTGCAGTGCCTTCATTTGTTGCTGTTGTTAATCCTGAATTTTGGTTAATAGCAACAGCGTTGTTAAGGCTTGTCCAAATACCACCACTTGTTGCAGAACTTAATGTTGAAGTTGTTCCTTTGCACATAGCACTAACACCTGTAATACTTGCTGGTGCTGTAATTGGAGCAATAATGATAGTAGCAGTTTCTGAGGCCACACAACCATTTGCTGCAATGTTGTAAGTTATAGTTGCTGTTCCTATTGACATAGATTTTATAGTAACTATTTTATTGGCAGTGTACGGTTGTATATTGAAATTTACAATTGAACTATTGCTTGAATTCCATCCACCATTTGCAGTTGAATTTATTAATTGAATTGAGTCATTTAGCTTGCACATTACTATACTTGAAACAATTGCACCTGTTCTAAGATTTGTTATTTTTCCAATTGTTGGGGTTTGTTTTACAGTCATTGTAATACTATTGCTTGTTGTATTTAATCCATTTGCAGTTAACACACAACTAATAATATCTCCATTGCCTATTGTATTTGGAACAAATGTTATAGCAGTTCCAGAACCAACATTCACGCCGTTCTTTTTCCAATTAAAAACTGGCGACATACCAAGGTTAGTTCCATTTGCATTGAATGTAACCGAGGTGCCAGTGCAAACACTTGTATTTGCAGTTGAAATGCTAACTGTAGAAAAAACTGGTGGTGTATAAACTTTTGTTGCACCTCTCATACTTCTAAAACCAGTGGTTGAGCCAACCAATAATTCATCATAGTACATCACATTAATTTCAGTGCCTTTATCAACTGTGCTATACAATGCTTCTCCAACTCTACTTGTGCTTGTTGCATTAAAATTTATAATGTCGTAGTAAATATTTTCTTGGTAAGAATAAAACAGTGTGTCTTTGCTCCAAGCACAAGCTGTGTAAGCGTTTTGGCGAGTTGTATCATTTATTGTACTTCTCCAAGTGTTGCTAAAAGTACGGCTAATGCTGAATGAAATTGGGTAACTATGACCCAATACAGCATTGTAAAAACTACCTACAGCAACTATTGTGTCTTTACTTGGAATAATAATATCGGTAACACTAAATAAAGAAGTTGCAGCACTATAGATTTCTTCTCTTCTCACAGACCAAGCAGTTCCATTCCATTGTGCTTTATACATTCCACGAACATTTGAATTGATGTATTCAACACCAATGTAAGCTACAACTTTACCACTATCTGTTGTCATTTCTATATCATTTACATTAACATCTTGCCCAAAAGATGTAGCATTGATAAGCAATTGACTCCAATTTGTACCACTATCCATTGAATAAAAAACGCCACCATATTGTCCACTATTTTGACTGTAATATCCTGCCATTACAATGTTGTTTAATGAATCACTAACAGCAATTGCCTCTGCACGCACACCAACACTTGGATAATTGTAAGGAGCATTTTCTGGTGTAAAAACTTTTGTCCAGCTTGTGCCTTTATTGGTTGTTTTATAAATTCTAAGATTACCAACATAAGCCTGTGTTGTATCATTACCAACCATTTCAGCACTATAGTATGGAGAGCCATCACCAGTAGGCCAAAAAGCAGTTGTCCAAGCTTTTGCAGATGAGTTGTAATTATTTACATATCTAATACCATCTTTTGCAGCAAGCCAACCAAATGTTTTGCTACTGTTCATATCAAAATCTTGCACTTGTGTAGCAAGTATTCCATTGTTAATGTCAGATATTGAAGCACCACTATTTTTTGTCCATCCTAAACCAGCATCAGTAGTTAAAAGCAAGATGCCACCAGTTGCAATATTTTCTTGAAAAAACCTTACATAACCATCATTAGGATGTGTGTCAAAAGATGTGTTTCCAAAGTTACTCCAAGTAGAAGCAGCACCTTTTGCATTGCTGTAAGCACTACCAAAATAAACATAGTAGTTAGAAACTAATCCTGTGCGAAACTCAATGTTAGAGCCACTTGTACCTGCTATGCCTGTTGCAATAGTTGTGTAAGTTGTACCAAAAGTTGAAGAACTTGCTAAGTATTTGTAAGGATTAGTTCCACCATTTGTACCACCAACAAATACAGTGCTATCGCTATAAACACCCATTGCATTCCACGAGTAAGAACTGCTTAAACTTGACATTGTATCTGTAGTGTAAGTGGATGTAGTAACGCCTGTAGAAATGTTGCCACTAAACTTAACAGATTGGGGGTCTGTACTGCTTCTAAACAAGTAAAGTTTATCATTTTTTCCAACAACAATATTGGTGTAAGCATCCCCAGAAATTGTTTTACTGTTTACTAATGTTAATGCACCAGTTGTTGCATTAATGCTATAGTAGTAAAGCGTATTGTTGCTGCCAGATGCTGACAGTGCAAAATAACTATCACCATCTACTGCAACATCAATGTAGCCACCACTGGTAGTAAGCTGTGTTGCAGCAGTAGCAGCTATTGTAGCAGCATATACATTTGCATTTGCAATAAAGAAAAGGTTACCAGATTTTTTGTGATAAGCCATTTTTGAAATGCTGCTGCCAAAACCTGTTGTTGCATTTGCCGATGGCAAAGCAGTAAAATTTCCCATAGATGATGTGCCTAAAGTTGGCATTGTAGCAGTGGCATAAAAAATGCTATTGGCACTTTCTGTTGCAACAAAAACTCTAAAAGAATCTGCTAAAGCAGATGTGCCAATTTTATCACCTACAATGGCATTAATTCTTCCACCATAAACACCTTCAACAGTTGTAACAGTTCCAGGAGCTTGTGCAAAGTTTGTTAAGTGTATCAAGTAACAAATTGCGAGGGTTAAAATCTTTTTCATATTTTTTTGTTTTAGAACACAAAACTCGCATTAGCAAAGACCTTCACGTTCACCCATAAGTATGAAATAAATTTTTAAGGCATAAAATCACCTTAAAGTATGAGCTTGTTTTTTTAGCTAAAAATGTTTATGAACCGAATATTTTGTTATAACAAAATATTCACCCACCTTTCAGCACCAAACATTAACAATGACGTCATTTAAAAATATAATAAGCAAATTTTTTTTACTACTTATTTTCCTTGTAAATGCTTGCTGTTACTGCTTTTCGCAAGATGAAAAACAATTGTTGCAATTGATAGCTACAACAAAAAATGATAGCATAAAAGTTGAAACTTATTTGCAGATTAGTTCTCAGTATAATGATAAACCCAATGAAGCATTGCCTTATGTGTTTAAAGCAAAAGAGATTGCAGATAAAATAAATAAAGCATCGTTGCAAGCAAATTGTAATTATTATGCAGCAGTTTATTGCGATATGCTTAAATCGCCTGATAAAGCATTGTATTATTACAAAGAAGCTATTACTATTTTACAAAAAATAAAAGACTCAGTTTTTTTAGCAGATACTTATAGCGATATGGCTATCACTTATAGAGAAAAAGATGTGCTGGATAGTTGCTTGTATTTTAATATTAAATCTTTAGAACTAAGGCAGGCATTGCATTTAAAAGATGGCGTTGCTGCAAACTATAACAATATTGCTTTGGTGTATAGAAAGAAAAATGATTGGAACAATGCTATCGCAAGCTACAAAAAAGCAAGCAATATTTTTATAGGGTTAAATGACAATAAACATCTTTGTGTAGTGTATAGAAACATTGGAATGATGTATAAAAACAAAAAAGAATTTGATAGTGTTTTCATATACTTTAACAGAGCTATACCCATTGCACAAAAAATAAATGATAGTAATAGCATTAATATCATACAACTCAATACAGCTTTATGTTTTAATGATTTAAAGAGATATTATGAGGCATTGATTATTCTTAATAAACTAAATAAAAATGAAAGCTTCAAAGCAAATGACGAATACCCATTACTAATGTATGGATTGGGTGTTGCAAATGTGGGTATAAGAAATTTTGATGATGGAATTAAGTATCTTTTAACTGCGTTAAATACACCTTATAGTAGAAGTAATTTTGAATTTAAAGGCTCAGTTAATTTGTCTCTTTCAGAAGCATATCAGGCTAACAACAATTTTTCAAAAGCGTTTGAACATTATAAAGCATTTAAAGTTTACAGCGATTCATTATACACAGAGAAAAATACACAAAATGTAAACGAACTCTCAACTCAATACAAAACAAAAGAAAAGGAACAAGAGATAGTATTGCTTAACAAAGAGAATGAATTGAAAGATCTATCTATTAAAGAAAAAAAGCGAACATTATTGCTATACGCATTTGGACTAATTTTCGTTACAATACTTGCTGGTGCTGCATTGTTGCTATATAGGAATAAAAGAAATTTTAGTAATCAATTGGAAGATAAAAACAAAATCATTTCTGTTTCATTAAAAGAAAAAGAAGTGTTGTTGAAAGAAATTCATCATCGTGTAAAAAATAATTTGCAAGTGATAAGTAGTTTGTTGAGTTTGCAAAGCAAAAATATAAGTGATGAAAAGGCTTTGCTTGCATTGAATGAAGGAAGAAACCGTGTGAAAAGTATGGCTCTCATCCATCAAAATTTATATAGAGATGATAACTTAATGGGTGTTGATGTGAAGGATTATATTGAAAAATTAATTGAAAGTTTATTTGCATCGTACAACATCAAAGCCAATAGCATTAAGCTTTCTACCGAAATTGATGCAATACAATTGGATGTAGATACCATTATTCCAATTGGCTTAATTTTAAATGAACTTATTAGCAATGCTTTAAAATATGCTTTTGAAAATAAAGAAGATGGATTGCTACAAGTTTGCTTAAAGCTACAAGATGATAAACTTTTACTTGGCGTGAGAGACAATGGAAAAGGCATAGAAAACGTTGACATCCTCGGAAAATCTACATCAATGGGTTATAAATTGGTGCAATCATTTTTACAAAAATTAAATGCAACAATGAAAATTGAAAACCAAGATGGAACTAATATTGAATTGTTGATTAGCAAGTATAAATTGGTATAGAGATGTAAAAAACACTCAACAATAAGAATAAACCACAAACGAATTTTATATGAGCGAAATAAAAATTTTAGTAGTAGAAGATGAACCAATGATTGCAATGGATATTGAACAAACACTTAATAATATTGACTTTTCAGTGTCTGCTGTTGTGCATACTTACCAAGATGCGTTGCAACAATTGGAAACAAATTTGCCTGATATAGTTTTGCTGGATGTTAATTTAAACGATGAAAAAGATGGTATTGATATTGGGACCTTTATTAACGAAAAGTATCATTTGCCTTTTGTTTACCTTACCTCTTACGCAGATAAAATAACCTTGGAACGAGCTAAAAAAACACGACCTGCTGGCTATATTGTAAAACCATTTGAAGAAAAAGATTTACTTGCAGGGTTGGAAATTGCATTATATAATTTTTCTACAAAAGATAGCTCTCAAGGCAGTTTATCTTTAATAAACATCAATAAGCACTTGCTTTCAGCCATTAGTGAAAGGGAATTTGATGTACTAATTGCTATTTATGAGGGCAAAACAAATCAACAAATGGCAGATGGCTTATACGTTTCTGTAAATACTATTAAAACACATATTAGCAATATCTACTTAAAGCTAGATGTAGCATCTCGAACAGCAGCTTTAGCTAAATTGCGAGGTTGGATGTAACTTATAGAAATATTTGTGTAACTAGCTTGACACCTTGTCAGCCAAACGCCTCTTGGTATTCATTTTGACTAACAATGGAAATAAATAATTATAATATGCAAAAAGGACAAATACGTGTCAATACAGAGAACATTTTCCCCATTATTAAAAAATTCTTGTACAACGAACAAGATATTTTTTTAAGGGAATTAGTAAGCAATGGCATAGATGCTACGCAAAAATTAAAAACATTGAGTAGCCTTGGCGAAGCCAAAGGAGATTTGGGAGATTTAAGAATTGATGTTGAATTAAATGTTGCTGAAAAAACAATTACCATTAGTGATAGAGGTGTTGGAATGAGCAAAGAAGAGGTTGATAAATATTTGAATCAGGTGGCTTTTAGTGGTG
>JANYEP010000128.1 GCA_025363075.1 Chitinophagaceae bacterium
TGCTAATGTTCCAATGATTTTTGCAGTAAATAAAATGGATAGAGATGGAGCTAATCCTCAAAAGATATACGAACAACTTTCACAAATGAATATTTTAGTGGAGTCTTGGGGTGGTAAATATCAATCTCAAGAATTGTCTGCTAAAAAAGGGTTGAACATTGATTTGTTGTTAGAGAAAATATTATTGGAAGCTGAGTTATTAGAACTAAAAGCTAATCCAAAAAGAGAAGGAAGTGGAACTATTATTGAAGCATCGCTTGATAAAGGTCGTGGATATGTTGCAACAATATTGGTTCAAGGTGGTACTTTAAATCAAGGAGATTTAATTGTATCTGGTCAATTTTATGGTCGTGTTAAAGCAATGTTTAATGAGCGTAATCAACGTGTGCAATCTGCACCACCTTCAACACCTGTTGTAATTTTAGGGTTAAATGGTGCACCGCAAGCTGGTGAAAAATTCAAGGTTTACAGCGATGAATCTCAAGCAAAAGATATTGCTACCAAACGTGCTCAAATTATGCGTGAGCAAGGATTGCGTGCAAGAAAACATATTACGCTTGCCGAAATTGGTCGTCGTTTAGCATTAGGTAATTTCAAAGAATTAAACATTATTATTAAAGGTGATGTGGATGGTTCTGTAGAAGCGTTGAGCGATAGTTTACAAAAACTTTCAACGCCTGAAATTGCTATTAAAGTAGTATTAAAAGCTGTTGGTCAAATTAGTGAAAGTGATGTGTTATTAGCTGCTGCGTCTGATGCAGTTTTGATAGGATTTAATGTGCGTCCATCATCTCAAGCTAACAAATTAGCAGAGAATGAAGGTGTTCAAATTAAACAATATTCTATTATTTACAAAGCTATCGAAGAAATTAAAGCTGCAATGGAAGGTATGCTTGAACCTAAGGTTGAAGAGAAAGAAGTTGCAACTGTTGAAATTCGTGAGGTGTTCAAATTTGATAAAGCAACTGTTGCAGGTAGCTACGTTACAGAAGGGAAAATTAAACGTGATCACAAGATTAAGGTATATCGTGATGGTATATTGGTTTATCCTCGCCAAGAAGGAGGTTATGCAGAACTTGCAAGTTTGAAACGCTTCAAAGACGATGTAAAAGAAGTAAACAACAATTACGAATGTGGTTTAACCATTAAAGGTTTTGTTGACATTCAAGTTGGCGATACAGTTGTAGCTTATGAGGAAGAAGAGATAAAACGAACTTTATAGATTGTTTTAGCCCATTAGTCCGAGTATAACTATTGCAGCACTCACCAATATTAGCAAACAACAAATTGCCAATAAAATATTGGTGACATTATTTAAAACTAAAGCCCAACGAGTTGATGTTTGTTGAGAAGCAGCAATGTCTTGCTTCGTGAACCAGCAGAAGAAACTTTGTTGCAACGTAATGTTGTGATTGCTTTGAATAGTAAGACAGAAACTTTTTTTTGCAAAAAAAACAAGTATTGTAACTAACATCGAGATTGTTAAAACTGTTTGCATATTAAATTCATTTATAGATTAAACGATAACAATTGAACTATATTATTTAAGTATGAAAATTCTTGTTTCTCAAAATATTTTTTTTGTTACTTTCTCATTTTTTTTTGATTAATTGTAAAAAAAACTGCACTTTTGATATTCTAAAATGTTTTATAACCTATAAAACCGATTATTAATATATATTAAATTTTAATTATGGCAACCCAAAAGTACACATTACTACTTGCTACAGCATTTGCACTATTCCAGTCGTATGCTCAAAAGGACGTTTCTCCTGTATGGAAAGACAGTTCTAAAATCGCTCCTAAAAGCAAAGCTCAATTTGGAGAATTCTCTAGAAATGCTTATCAATATCCAGCACGTCCTAAAGATATGTGGGAAATTGGTGCTAGTATAGGATTTGCAACGCTTGCTGGAGACTTGGAAGATAAAGTTGATATAGGTGCATCAATAACTGCAAGAAAGTCTTTAAGTCATACTTTTTCTTTGAGACCTTATTTATCTTACTACAAAACTCACGGTATTGCTAATCCTTCTGCAATTCCAAAACCTAAAGATTATAAAACAACTTCTTGGGGATTGGGAATGGATGCGATAGCATCACTAACTACAATTAGTAATTACAGAGGTAATCCCAAATTTAATGTGTATATTCTTGCTGGCTTTGGTTTTATTACAGCGAATGTTCAACAAAAAAATGCTACTACAGGAAACTACGAACAATACTACCAAGATTATAGCTCGGGTCAAATTATTGGTAGCTTAGGGGATAAAAATGGTCACAGATATGGTCCTACTGCTATTCTTACTTGCTTCAATATTGGAGGCGGTATTGCATATAAAATTAGCCCAAGGGTTAATGTAGCAATAGAGTCTAAAAACTCTCTTACTAATTACGATTATTTCGATGGAGCTTCAAGTCAATTTAGTAATGCATTTGATGCATTTTGGTTTCATCAGTTCCGGTTCAACTACAATATTGGAAACAGCTCTAAAAGAGTTGAACCATTGTGGTGGATTAATCCAAACAATTATGTTTACAGCGAGTTAAATACTCCTGAGCATATTGTACCTAAATTTCCTATCAAGTTGAAAGATGCTGATGGTGATGGTATTGCTGATCAATTTGACTTAGAACCAAACACACCAGCTGGTGTATCTGTTGATGCTCGTGGTAGAGCTTTAGATACTGATGGAGATGGTGTTCCTGATTATAAAGATAAAGAATTATTAACTCGTCAAGAATGTTTCCCTGTAAACGCTGATGGTGTTGGTACTTGCCCAGAAACTCCTTGCTGCAAAGAATCTAAATCTGAAATTATCAAATTACAACAAACAATTGATTCATTCAGAAATGGATTATTAGGAAATGTAATGGGTAAAAGCGAATTAGGTGATTTACCAAGTATTGTTTTCAAAAATGGTGGTACTGCACTTGATAATGATTCGAAAAAATTATTAGACGCAGTTGCAGCTGATTTAAAAAATCACCCAAATGCAAAAATTAAAGTATTGGGTCATCCTGAAGCAAATAAAGCATCTCAACAAAAAGCATATGATAGAGTTGAGTCTATTATCAAATATTTAGTTGATAAGAAAGGTATTAGTGAAAATCGTTTCATTTTTGCTTATGATGCTGGTGGTACTGGTGATGGTAACACAATTGACCTACAAGGTACAACAGAAGAAGGACCAAATACTGTTCCTGCTCCTGCACCACACTTAAAAGGGACAAAATCTAAAAAATAACAATCTATTCAATATAGATTTATAAATATAAAAACCTCACAATTGTGAGGTTTTTATATTTATATTAACATTTGATTTTAGGTTTAAAAAATTCAATTCGTTTACTTTGCCAACAAATAATTACTTTCGCACACTTTTATGAAGCAACTCGTTTTATCAATTTTAATTTGCACAACTTTAAGTTCTTGTTTCTTTAGAAAACATTCTAATGTCCATAATGAGAAAAGCAAGAGTTTTAGCAAGGCTTTTAAAAACAAAGACAATGAGTATAGATATAAAATTGCGGAACAATTTTATGCCGATAAAAAGTACAGTTACGCACTACAGCTTTTCGAAGATTTGTTTCCATACATAAAGGGAACAGATAGATATGAGGATATGTATTATAAAAGTGCAAATTGTTACTATTTTCTGAAAGATTATTTGAACGCTGAAAATTTCTTCAAGAGTTTTGTAGAAACTTTTCCTACAAGTAAAAGAGCAGAAGAATGTGATTACTTGAGGGCTTATTGCTATTATAAACAATCGCCTAAAGTAGACTTAGACCAAACACCTACGACAAAGGCAATGGCTTTAATGCAAGCGTTTATTAATACACATCCTACATCGGAAAGAGTAAAAGATGCAAATGGGATTTTGGATGCTTGTAGGGCTAAATTAGAAGCAAAGGAATATAAAGCAGCAGCCTTATATTATACCTTGGGATATTATAAAGCAGCGGCTATTTCGTTTGCAAGTGTGGCAGACAATTTTCCAGATTCAAAGCTGGCTGATGAGTATAAGTTTCAAACTATTAAGGCATTTTACAAATATGCTGAGTTAAGTTTTGAAGAAAAACAAGAAGAAAGATATAATAAAGTTTTAGCTGAATGTATCGAATTTGCTGAGAGATTTGCAGATAGTAAGCATTTGGGTGAAGTGAATGAATATAAAAATCTAACAAATAACTTTTTAAAAAAAATAAAAAATGAGCAAGCTAAGAAGACAAATTAATGCAAATACACCAAGTGTTGTTGAAACTAAGCACTTAATGGATATTAAAGCTGTAACAGGAAATTTGTATGAATCTATTTCTATTATTTCTCGTCGTGCAAATCAAATTAATGTTAACTTGAAAGATGAGTTACACAACAAATTGGAAGAGTTCGCTAGCCATACAGATAGTCTCGAAGAAATTCACGAAAACAAAGAACAAATTGAAATTTCTCGAGCATACGAAAAGATGCCAAACCCTGCAATAATGGCTACTCAGGAGTTTACTGAAGGTAAAATTTATTACAGAAAAAATACTGAAAACGATTTGTTTCGTTAATACTAATTTTAGTTTTAAACATAAACGGCAGTATTTTTACTGTCGTTTTTTATTGATAAAATATGTTAGCAGGAAAAAGAATATTACTTGGAATTAGTGGCAGCATCGCTGCTTATAAATCTATACTTTTAACTCGACTGCTTGTGAAAGCAGGTGCAGAGGTAAAAGTAGTAATGACTCCTGCTGCAAGAGATTTTGTTTCACCGTTGGTATTATCAACTCTTTCAAAAAATGCTGTTTTAGTAGATTTGACCAATGAAAATTCTTGGGCAAATCATGTTCAATTAGGACGTTGGGCAGACTTAATGTTGATTGCTCCTGCAAGTTGTAATACGCTTGCAAAAATGGCAAATGGGCTTTGTGATAATTTGTTAATGGCAGTTTATTTATCTGCAACTTGCCCAGTTGCTATTGCCCCAGCAATGGATGAAGATATGTGGCACCATCCTTCTACAAAAAGAAATTTAGATTTAATTGCTGCTTATAGTAATAAAATCATTCCTGTTGAAAAGGGTGAACTTGCAAGTGGTTTATTTGGCGATGGAAGAATGGCTGAGCCAGAAACTATTATTGATTTTTTAATTGAAAACTATTTTCGATTAGACACTCTAAAAAATAAAAAAGTTGTTATAACTGCTGGACCAACACAGGAAGCAATAGATCCTGTTAGGTATATTAGTAATCATTCTTCAGGTAAAATGGGATATGCAATTGCAGAAGTTTTTTACCTGCAAGGTGCTGATGTAACTATTGTTTCTGGTCCTACTAATGAGAAAGTAAGATACAACGGAATTAAAGTTCTGAATGTGTCAACAAGTGATGAAATGTTTGATGTAGTAGTATCACAAATAAATGAAATTGATATTGCTGTAATGTGTGCTGCTGTCGCAGATTACAAGCCTTTGGTTATTGCCGACAACAAAATTAAAAAGAAAGAAAATAACTGGCAATTGCAAATGGAAAAAACAAAAGATATTTTGCAATATGTAGGTAATAATAAAAGATCTAATCAATTTATAGCTGGCTTTGCTTTAGAAACTGAGAATGAAAAAACAAATGCCATTAACAAATTAAAAAATAAAAATGCTGATTGCATTATTCTTAATTCATTTAATAAAGACAACAAGGTTTTTGGGTCAGATAAAAATCAAATAACAATTATTGATTCATCAGAAACTGAACACAATTTTGAATTAAAATCAAAAGCTGGAGTAGCAGAAGATATTGTATCCTATATTATTTCGAAAATAAATGTAAATAGCGATAAATAGCATTGTCGAGCTGCTTATTTATACTCCCCAAATTCATTCCTCAAGACATCTGCAATTTCACCAAGTGTGGATTTTGCTTCAACTGCTTCAATTACTAAAGGCATTAAGTTAGTGCCATCTTTTGCAGCATTGGCAATGCTTTCAAGGCAAGAGGTAGCTTTTGTATTATCTCGCCTGCTCTTCAACTCCTTTAATTTTTCACTTTGTAATTTGCCAATACTATCATCAATTTTAAAACCAGGAATTGGAGCTTCTTTGTCAACAGTAAATTTATTTACACCAACAATTATCTTTTCTCCACTTTCAATATTGCGTTGATATTCGTAAGCACTTCTTGCAATTTCATCTTGCATAAAGCCTGCTTCAATGGCAGCAACACTACCACCCATTGCATCAATTTTATTAATTAATTCCCAGGCTTTTTGTTCTACTTCATTGGTTAAAGTTTCTACAAAATAACTTCCAGCCAATGGGTCAACAGTATCAACAACACCACTTTCAAAAGCCACAACTTGCTGCGTTCTTAAAGCAATTCTTGCAGCATCTTCTGTTGGTAAACTCAAAGCTTCGTCAAAGCCATTGGTATGCAAACTTTGTGTACCACCAAGCACTGCTGCCAATGTTTGAATAGTAACCCTGCTCACATTATTTAAAGGTTGTTGTGCAGTTAAAGTGCTGCCACCTGTTTGTGTGTGAAAACGCAGCATCATAGCTTTTTCATCTGTTGCACCAAGCTCTTTCATAATGCTTGCCCACATTCTTCTTGCTGCCCTAAACTTGGCAACTTCTTCAAATAAATTGTTATGAGCGTTAAAGAAAAACGACAACCTTTTGCCAAATACATTTATATCCAAACCCTTTGCCAATGCAGCTTTTACATAAGCCTTGCCATTGCTTAATGTAAATGCAATTTCCTGCACAGCAGTGCTGCCAGCCTCACGAATATGATAACCAGAAATAGAAATAGTATTCCATTTTGGCAAGTCTTTACTACACCATTCAAAAATGTCAGTAATAATTCTCATACTTGCTTTTGGTGGATAAATGTATGTACCACGAGCAGCATATTCCTTTAAAATATCATTTTGAATAGTGCCACTTATTTTCTTTAAATCTGCACCTTGTTTTTTTGCCAGTGCAACATAAAAAGCCAGTAAAATAAAACCACTTGCATTAATGGTCATTGATGTAGAAACATCTTCTAATTTAATACCTGCAAACAAGCGTTCCATATCTTCAATACTATCAATGGCAACACCTACTTTTCCTACTTCACCCTCTGCTAATTCGTGGTCACTATCATAACCAATTTGTGTGGGTAAATCAAATGCAACGCTTAGTCCGCTTACACCTTGCGATAATAAATAATGATAACGTTTATTGCTTTCCTCAGCAGTGCTAAAACCTGCATACTGCCTCATTGTCCACAGTTTTCCACGATACATATCTGGTTGAATACCTCTTGTGAAAGGGAATTGTCCAGCAGTTTCTGATGTTATATTTTGCGAATCGTTTGTAGTATAAATTTCTTTTATTTCAATACCACTATCAGTAATCTTTTTATTCATATAGCAATTTTTCCTGATACCTAATTTCCAATTTCTGCAACTTAATCTTTATAAATCACGTGTGAAGAGTTCAATAGTTTTTTAGCTTCATCTGCAAGCACATTGCCTACCAATTCGTGCAAAGTTCCTCTTTTATCATTCATTAAAAAGTCAAGAATAATTTTACTCAAATCCCCACCAGTAGCGTGTTCTGGCAATGAAGAGGCAATCTGATTTACGATTAACATATTCTGGTCACGCAAGGTTTTAATAGCATTCCACGCATCATTGCTTACATAAATCTGTTGAGAAATATTAAAGTCAAACTCTTCTCTTATTGTTTGCAATAAAAGTATTTGCATATCTTGAACAGTTGATGCTGGCACATTCAATCTCATAATTAAATTGGGCAAAGCAATACGACTTACCAAAAGCGTCAATCTTTCATAAGCTTGTAGTATTACTTTTTTCGATTCATCGTTTTGCAGTTCTCTTTTTGTTTCTTTTTTAAAAAACCTAAACCATACATATAGCGAAGCACCAATGAAAACAGTCATTGATATGATGAAAATATAACTTGTACTATCCATTTATTTTTTTGTGCAAATATAGAAGAGGAAAGCTTGTTGCATAATGTTAATAGTTATCGGTTAGATAAAACAAATCCATATTTTAACATATTCCTCAATACACTTAAAACTGTTTCCCTAATCGAAAAATGGATTGCTTGTTTTATAATGACAATAGTTTTTCTTTGCACTATAATTAAACAACAATGGAAACTATTATAGCATCCCCAATCAATTTTACACAAAGTGCAATTGACGAAGTAAAAAGGTTAATTAATGAAGATGGATTTGATGCCACACAAAAACTTCGTGTAGGTGTTAAAGGAGGTGGATGTAGTGGTATGACGTATGTGCTTGGCTTTGATGCACAACTTGAAGATGACGAAGTTTATGAAGCAAATGGACTTGAATTTATAATGAATAAAAGCCACGGATTGTACCTTGCTGGAATGCAAATTGACTGGCAAGATGGATTAAATAGCAGGGGCTTTACATTTACCAATCCCAATGCTAGCAAGACTTGTGGCTGTGGTACTTCTTTCGCAGTTTAATTTATAAAGGCTATAGATAAGTACTATGAAGTTTTATTTTCTTTGTAGTATGTAGTCATTACATCAAATACTTCTTCCTTGAATTCTTTTGCATTCATTTCCTTTGGGGCAATAGGAGCAAGAAAGTGCATCTCTAATTTTGTTGGCAACAAGTACATTATTTTATTGTTGGGCATTGACTTATTTGTGTTGAATAATAGTGCAGGAATAATTTCAGACTTTGTTTCTACTGCCAGCTTGAAAGCCCCATCAAAAAAGGGTTTCAACGGTTCTTTAGTTCTGTTTCTTGTTCCTTCTGGGTAAATGCACATACACATTCCATCTGCCAACACCTTTCTCATAGCAACAAAACTTTCAACCCTGCTTCTTGCATCGTTTCTATCAACCAATACCGAGCCTCGCCTGTAAAAAGAGCCAAACAAAGGAATTTTTGTAAACGATTTTTTTGCAATTGTTTTGTTTGCAGCAGGAATAAAAGGGCAAGTAACTGGTACATCCAAAAGTGTGTTGTGATTAACAGCAACAATATAGGGTTTGTCTTTTTCAAAGTTCTTCAAACCCTTTACCTTAAAGGAACAGCCAATTAAAAACAGCCAAGTTCGCATCCACACTTTTGACACTTGTATAAAAATATACTGCCCTTTATTTCCTTTAATTAAATAGGTGAGCATTGAAGGAATAAAGATGATGAGGAAGGTAACAAGAAAAGTTATCAATCCCCAAAAAGCCCACACACGGGCAAATATTTCTTTAAAATAGTAAGTAAAATTTTTCTTCATTTGTTATGGTTTCCAGTCAATAGGTTCAAGACCTTGTTGTGTTAAAAGTTGATTTGTTTTGCTAAAATGCTTACATCCAAAAAAACCATTAAAAGCACTTAATGGCGATGGGTGTGCAGCTTTTAGAATGTGATGTTTTGTTGCATCTATCAGCACTTGTTTCTCTTGTGCAAATTTGCCCCAAAGTAAAAACACAATACCTTTTTTTTCGTCAGATATTTTTTTAATTACCGCATCTGTAAAGTTCATCCAACCAATTTTGCTATGGCTTGCAGGTTCATTAGCCCTTACTGTTAGTACTGCATTTAGCATCAAAACTCCTTGCTCAGCCCATTTGGTTAAGTTGCCAGTTGTAGGAATTTCCATTCCAATATCTGTTTTCAATTCTTTATAAATATTTACCAAAGATGGGGGAGAAGCAATGCCATCTGGTACGCTGAAACTTAATCCCATTGCTTGTTGTGGGTTATGGTATGGGTCTTGCCCAAGTATTACAACCTTTACTTTATCAAAAGGCGTTTTATCAAAGGCATTAAAAATAAGTGAGCCTGTAGGATAAATTACTTTACCAGAAGCACGTTCTGTTTTAAGATGTAAGACTATTTGTTGAAAGTAGGAATGATGAAATTCTTCCTTCAACACTCCTTTCCAACTTCTTTCTATTTTAACATCCATAACTCCTTTTGTTTAGAAACAAAAATATGGGTTATTGTGAAGTTGATATTAAACAGAAAGAAAACAAAGTATTGTGAGATTAAAACTGAAATCCAATGAAGCTAAACCTGTTGATTTTTTATTATCTATAATTTGTATGCTTATAATTTTTTTAATTGTCAT
>JANYEP010000173.1 GCA_025363075.1 Chitinophagaceae bacterium
GCTTAGTGAAACGAAGCACCGAAGCGATAGCGTAGCCCAAAACAGCCCGAACTATTGTTGATGAATAGATGAAAGATGATAGCCCAAAAAGAAAATATTGCTGAGCAACACACCCCACAACAAAATTCTTTAAGGTTTTCAATGCTTGTGTTACCTTAGCAGCGTTAATGAAAAAAGTAAAATATTATTATAACACGCATACACTTAAGTTCGAGAAACACGAAGTGCCTTTGCGTGTGAGGTTGATACAAACTTTTGGATTTATTGCTGCATCGTTGGTTACTGGGGTCATTATTGTTTTAATATTGTTTAGGTATATTGAAAACCCTGATACCAAGTTTTTGAGAAAGCAAAACGAAGACCTGCGTGATAACTATGCTATTTTAACAGAGAGAACAAAGCAGCTGGAGTTGAAAATGCAGGAGCTTGAAGCGAGGGATAACAATGTGTATCGCTCGGTGTTTGAAGCATTGCCCATTCACGATAGTGCAAGGGTGAAAGATCAGGAAATGAAGAAGGAGGTAACCTTGATACAAAGCCTTGGTGAAACTGAAATAGTAAAATCTACAACCAATCAACTCAACAATCTTTCATTGCGTTTGGCTTTTCAATCGAAGAGTTATGGCGACATTGAAAATATGGTAAAAAATAAGGAGAAACTTCTACTTGCTATTCCTGCCATTCAACCTGTGAGCAATAAAGATTTAAACAGAATTGCGAGTGGCTTTGGTATGCGTTTGCATCCTATTTTAAAAATATATCGCCCACACAATGGGCTCGATTTTACAGCACCTGTGGGTGTGCCTATTTATGCAACTGCTGATGGAAGGGTTAAAACTGCTGAGTTTAATGCAGGTTTTGGCAATCACGTTGTTATTAACCACGGCTATGGTTTTGAAACAGTTTATGGACATATGTCTAAAATAAAAGCAAGGGCTGGCGAGTCTGTGAAACGTGGCGAAGTGATAGGCTATGTTGGTAGCACAGGATTGAGTAGTGGGCCACATTGCCACTACGAAGTGCATAGAAATGGTGTGCCAGTTGACCCTATTTATTATTTCTACCAAGACATTACCCCTGTTCAATTTGACAGAATTTTAAAGCTTGCTGCTGCTGCTGGTCAAAGTTTAGACTAATAATTTTTTTGTTGCTGCAAAGGTTTTTTTTCTTTTCTTCATCCAACTATTAATCAAAATATTTTGACTGATCAACAGCTGATAGCTGAATTAAAAAGTGGCAGCGAACAAGCTTTTAGTGTGCTTGTGCAAACCTATCAAAATATGGTTTTCAACACCGTGTTGGGTATAGTGCAGCAATTTGAAGAGGCTGAAGATCTGGCTCAGGAAGTGTTTATACAAGTGTACCAGAGCATTAATGGGTTTAGGGGAGAATCAAAATTATCGACCTGGATTTATAGAATTTCAATAACAAAATCGTTGGATTTTGAAAGAAGTAAAAAGGCAAAAAAGAGGTTTGCCCTTCTTAAAAATATGATTGGCATTGGTGAGCAAGAAGAAAATACAGTAGTTGAATTTCATCATCCAGGAATTGCATTGGATAAAAAAGAAGAAGCAATTGTTTTATTTAAAGCCATAAAAAAACTTCCCGAAAACCAGCGAGTTGCCTTTGTATTAATTAAAACCGAAGGCTTGACTTATAATACTGTTGCACAAATATTGAACGTTAGTGAAAAAGCAGTTGAGGGTTTGATGCACAGAGCAAAGGAAAACCTAAGAAAATTTTTGGCTGACTACTATTCTGATAAAAATAAGATATGAAAAGCATTGATATAAAAATTGAACAGGCACTTGAAAGTGTTGAAAACATTGAGCAAGCCAATGCTCCTGACTTTTTTGAAACAAGATTGAGGGCAAAAATGGAGAAGCGATTTTTGGTAGAAAAAACAAACTGGATGAGAATTCAAAAACCTGTTTGGATAATGGCTAGCTTAATTGCCTTGTTGCTTATGAATGTTTATTTATTAAGTTCTGAAAGAAAAATTGGTGGTGCAAAAAGGAATAGTGTAGAGCCTGCAAACATTGAAGGTTTTGCCAAAGATTACCAGTTAAACGAAAACACATCACAATATTAATTTTATGAAAATGGACACTAATAATAAAAGTAAATTCTTTACAATACTTGTTGTTGGCTTGTTACTGCTTAACACAAGTGTGGTTGTTTTTTTATTGGTAAAGAGGGATAAACATCATCCACCACCACATCCTCAACAGCAAGGTGGGGCGTTTAATTTTTTGGTGAAAGAATTAAGTTTTGATTCTGCTCAAATCAAGCAATATCAGGGCTTGCGTAATAACCACAAGCAAACAATGGATAGCATTAGAAATGAAATGAGAGTAGTGAAGGACTCTTTATTCAATTTGTTAAAAACAAATAATTCAAGCGATGTTATTGTGCAGCAAAAATTGAATTGCATAGCACAAAGCGAAAGGTGCATTGATGAAATTACTTTCAATCATTTTAAGCGAGTAAGAGCTATTTGCAATGTTGCACAACAAACAAAATTTGACGAAGTAATTGCAACTGCAATGAAGATGAACGCTCCACAACATCAAAGTCCACCACCAAGGGATGGCAAGCCACCACGTGATGAAGAACCTGAAGGGATGCCACGAGATGAACACAGACCTCCACCTCCTGAAAGGTAAATTGATTATTTATTAATTAAAATCTGCTCAAACTCTTGTCCGCTTTTGGTAACTACTTTAATGTAATAGTTGCCTGCTTGAGCAAATTGTTTTTTCACCTCAACAGATGAAGAACTGAACTTTTGTTGTTGAACAATTTTGCCTGAAGCATCGTAAACGAAGAGTTCTTTTTCCTCTAAATTATTTGGAATGGAAACCGTGAAAACACTTGCAGTGCTTGGGTTTGGATAAACTTGTAAATTTGTATTTTGGCTATGATTTTTTGTTGAAATGATTTGCGAATATTCTGTAGCACCGTTTGTATGATGCAATTTTAATCTGTAGTAAGAAATGGTTGCACTGGTCTTTTTTGCATTACACTGCATTTCTTTCTCGGTATTTAAAAAAGCTGCAATTAGCTTAAATTGATTGTTATCTTCTGCTGCTTCAACCTCAACTTTTTCAATATCACTTATATTTATTTTCCAATGCAGATAATTGTAATCAATTTTATTTGCTACTGTAAAATATTCAATGGCAACAGGCAATACATTGTTTGCAGTAGAGAAAATATCACTTCTAAATTTCTTAAAATTATTTTGCGTTAAATCCTTAGCCTGTGCACCATCATTATAATACACATAAGAGCCATTGTCGCTAATAATTTGTAATTTATTATTTGCCATTACATTGTTTTCCGTGATTTCAACGACAGCTTCACCATTAATGGTATTTGTTACAAAATTTGGAATTAATACTGGAGCATCAGCAACATTGCCAGTCCATTTAAAAACTGCACCAGTTAAAGGAAGGTTGTCATAGTTTCCAGCAATAATGATGTAAACACCATTTGATAAACGAACAATATCTCTAAACGCCCTACCACCTAAATCTAAAAGTATTGGGCTACCAAAACTTGGATTACCACTTGGTGAACCATTATTAAACCAGGTTTCAAAATTTAAAATGGGTGCAATTACTGCTTTTGTTCTTGCACTTACTGGTAACAGTGGAGAACGAAAACCAATGTATAAACTTGTGTTATCTGGACCAAAACACATTCCTTCAACGTTAAATCCATCAATGGTTTTTGCATCGTGCCCACTTGCTGCTGATGCAGTAAAGCCAAACCCATTTGTGTTACCCCAATTGATAAGTTGAGATCGTATATCTGCATAATAGCCAACTGTGCTAAATGACGTGGAAGACCCAGTACCATTAACGTTTACAGCAAATAACCTGTTAATATTTGGCTTAACAACATTAGAGCTGCCACTGGTTCCTAAGCTACTAATCCAATAGGTTCTATTGGGATAATTAATGCTTCTAACGCCAGCTTCCAAATCTATTTCAAGGTAATTTCCAGGAGTGCCATCCGTTAATCCTAAAAGGTTTTGATAGTCGTAAGTGGCAACAGGTAAGCCTGAATTTTTTCTATCATAAACAAATAAACTATTGATTTCATCATCACCAATTAACATATAGTTTGAGTCTAAAGCAATGGCAGCTGAAGCATCTGAACTTCCTGTGTGAAACCTTGTGGCTGCTGGTGTTGCAGATGCATCAGAAGCAGCATATTTAATGGTTATTGTACTGGTGCTTGTGCCTTTTGTTAATTTAAGTTTTACGTCAGAGTACCCAATTCCTACAGGAATAATTTTTACATTAGCATAACCATTAAACTTTGTTACAATAACATTTGAAACATTTACCACACTTGTTTTGCTACTTGTAACTGTAATTGTATAATCTGTTGCTAAAATTGGATTTCCATTTTCTAAAATATCAACCTTGAAGCCTAAAATTGCTGCTGGATCTGTAGGGTCGCTGATGACACCACTAACATAAGGAGGATTTACAAAGTTTGTTGAAGTGGTATTGAAACCTATGGTTACAGATTGTGGTGATGCTCCCCCAGGAATATTGAATTGTGCATATAAACTATTTGCAAAAAGCAAAGCAAAAATGCTAACGTAAAATTTTGTGAGTTTAGTCATTAGTGGTTAAATAATTGCACCAAAACTAATCATCTTTTTTTCTCAAACTCCCTTTTTGTCTTGTTTTCACTAATTTGTATTGCTCGAAACATTTTTCAATGTAATAACCAAACTCCAGGTCGTTAAAGGTTTTCAGCAACTCATAATCTGGTCTATACTTGTTCATAAAACTATCAATTTCTGGTTGTTGTAGCTTGGTGAGTTTTCTTACAAAAGCCTTATTAAATCTATAATCTATGTATTTATCCTGCTCTTGCTGCACCAACCTTTTTTGCAATGCTGCAAGGCTTCTGTTTCGTTTAAAGCGAAACATATTTACAATTTCCTGTAAATCCAAGCCAACAGAAACTCCTCCAGGATTGTATGTTTTATTACTGCTTAATGCCAATCCTGGCTTTTTAAAATTAAAATATTTTGCATACTCTCTTCTATTTTCCAAAGAGTCAAAATGATAGTTTTTGCTTCTCACTTTTACATCGGGTAAGTCGCCAACTTTCAAGTGAATCATAATATTAAACTGGTCAGTATTTGCAATGGTATCAACAGGAAATTTATTGGTTGTTTTGCCAAGCATACTAAACCAAATGCTGTCTGTTTTTCGCACAGTAATACTATATCTACCCAAACTATCAGTTAAAGTGCCATTGCCTCTTGAGCTAAGCACAGCAACAGCTTCAATAGGCAACCTTGCAGAAATATCGTAAACAGTGCCACTAATTGTAACAAAGCTTTGCTTTTTTTGTTGGGCAAATGTTGATGCCGAAACCAATAAAATAAATATGAATAAGATTTTTCTACGCAACATTTTTTAATTGAAGTGTAATATTAGTATGGATGATTTGAACAGCCAATTTTGGAGAAAATTTTAACGTTTATTTAGTTATTATTGCAAAGAGATTTGCAACTCACTACGAAATACAGTAGTGTTTAATCTAAAATTTCGCCTAAAAAAGGAAATAAAATAATCTTGGCACAGTTTTTTATATTCAATCGCTGTTATTTTATAAACTAAAAATATTTATCAAACAATTAAAAAAACAAGTATGAAAAAATTACTATTCTCTGCATTAGTGTTAGCAATAGCTACATCAAACTATGCACAAGAAGCACCAGCAAAAAATGCTGCACCTAAAAAAGACAACAAAGTTATCGCTACACCAAGAGCTATACCTACTGAAACTGCAAGCCCACAAATGACTGAAAAAGCAGATCCAGCAGTTGCTGTTGTTCAACCACCAGCACCAGCTCCTCTTTTAGAAGTAGCAAAAGGATTCGAATTTAAAAACGATGCTTATGACTTTGGCAAAATTGCTGCTGGCAAACCTGCCAAATATGATTTGTTTATTAAAAATATAAGCAAAGAAGTTGCAACTTTAACATTGGTTCAACCTGGTTGTGGTTGCACAACTCCTGAATACGAAAAAGATAAAAAATTTGCACCAGGTGAAACTGTAAAAGTTACTTTGGGCTTCAATGGTGGAGCAGCAGGAAGCAGTTCTGCATTTTCAAAAGCAGTAACAGTTACTTTACAAGGGTACCAACCTAAGGTTGTAACTTTTAAAGGAGAAACTTATGCAGTTCCTACAGAATCTGCACCAGCAAATAAGGCAATGGAAACTCTTAAACCAGCTGAACCAGTTAAACACTAAAATTTAAAACAATGAAAAAAATATTATTGGTTGCAATTACTATTTGCAGCTTTGGGGCTTTGTTTGCACAAACTCCTCCAGCAAAAAACAATGATGTTAGCTTTGGCGAAACAAAACATAACTTTGGTAAAATCAAACAAAGCATCCCAGCAAGCTATACTTTCACTCTAAAAAATAATGGTTCAAAGCCACTAATTATAGAGCAAGCTACAGCTGGTTGTGGTTGTACTACACCAGAGTATTCTAAGTCACCAGTTTTAAAAGGTAAATCATCTCCAATTAAAGTAACTTATAATGCTGCTAACGTTGGACCATTTACAAAAACTGTTACCGTAAAATTTTTAAACGTTGCTGAACCAACAGTTTTAACAATTGAAGGAGAAGTTTTAAAAGGCGATGCTCCGCCACCAGCACCTGTAAAAAAAGGATAACTTTTATTAAATATGTTAACGAAAAGCCTCACAATTGTGGGGCTTTTTTATTTATTATCCCATCGCTATAAACTATCAACTTAACTTTACAAATACTTTTTAATTAATTATGTTA
>JANYEP010000209.1 GCA_025363075.1 Chitinophagaceae bacterium
GGTCCAGTTGCAGCAATACCAAAGGTTTTAAAGCAAGCGAATATGAGTTTAAGTAATATTGATTTAATTGAATTGAATGAAGCTTTTGCATCTCAATCAATCGCTGTTATAAATGAACTTAACCTAAATAAAGATATTGTAAACATCAATGGTGGGGCAATTGCATTAGGTCATCCATTGGGCTGCACAGGTTGCAAACTCGCAGTTCAAATCTTGAACGATTTACAACGCCTCAACAAAAAATATGGAATTGTTTCTGCTTGTGTTGGTGGTGGGCAAGGCATTGCAGGTATTATTGAAAGGCTATAGTTTAATATCGTTATAAACTTTTAACATATTATTATAAGTCCATTTAGCCCTCTCATTTCAATAAACCCCTTATTTTGCTACACTTTTTAAATGTTGTGCTAATTGTATTGATTAAAGCAACATCCTAAAACAATGCTGAATGTATAAATTGTATAAGTTTTTATTGTTGTCTTTTTTGTGCGTTGGGGTAAGTGCTGTGGCTTTTTCGCAAGATTCTACTATCACTGATGTTAAGTCTATTAATGCAGAATTACTTAATATCTTCAATCAAAAACCACCAAAAAAGTATAAGATTGCAAACATAAAAGTTACTGGCAATCGCTATTTCGATGAAACGCTTTTAACATCTATTTCTACATTAACAGTTGGAGAAGAAATTACTATTCCAGGTAGTGATGCTTTTAGCAGAGCCATTAATAAACTTTGGAGCCAAAACTATTTTAGCAATGTTGAAATTTACATCACGAATGTTTTGGGGAAAAACATTGACATAGAAATTGCAGTAACAGAAAGAGCAAGACTATCTAACTTTCATTTTCTTGGCGTTTCAAAAAGCAATGGAGATGATTTAGCAGGCAAGGTTGGATTGTTTAAAGGAAGAATTGTTACTGAAAATAGCAAACAAAATGCTGTTGAAATCATTAAAAAATATTACGCAGAAAAAGGTTATGAACGTGCCACTGTTATGATACAAGAGCTGGCTGACAGTTCAATTTCTAATTCAATTTCTCTAAATTTCATCATCAATAAAGGCAGCAAAGTAAGAATTAACAATATAGCTTTTGAAGGCAATACCGCTGTGGATGCAATTAAGCTGAAAAAGAAGATGAAGGATACAAAAGAGAAGGGACGATTGACATTTTATCCTCCAGTTAGCAAAGGTGGTTTTATCAAACCTTCTAAATATACTTTCCAAAATTATTTGCAAGATAAAGGTTACTTAACTTATAGTTTAACCAAAAAAATATTGGATCCATATTTACGCATCAAACCTTTTGTGGGAGCTAAGTTTGATGCAAAAAAATATATAGAAGATAAAGAAAATATCATAGCATACTACAATGCTATTGGTTATCGCGATGCTGCTATTGTAAAAGATACTACCTACTATGATGAGTCTGGAGATAAAAGCATTGACATAAAAATAAATGAAGGTAGAAAATACTTCTTTGGCAATGTAACTTGGAAAGGAAATACAAAATATTCTGATTCAATTTTAACCGTTATCCTCAACATTAAAAAGGGAGATATTTATAACCTTGAAACACTTAACAAAAAATTAGGTAAAGGTGGTGGGCCGCCAGAAGGTGGTGATATTAGTGGGCTTTATATGGATGATGGTTATTTATTTTTTAGAGTAGAGGCAGTCGAAACTGCTGTTTATAGCGATACCATTGACCACGAAATAAGAATAGTTGAAGGGCCACAAGCTACTTGGAAAGAAGTAAGAATTGTAGGTAATGAAAAAACTAAAGAACACGTTATTCGTAGAGAACTAAGAACACTCCCTGGAGAAAAATTTGTTCGTAGCGATGTAATGAGAACGATTCGTGAATTATCTCAACTTAGTTTCTTTAACCCCGAAAAAATTACTCCCAACATTGTTCCAAATCCTGAAGATGGAACTGTAAATGTTACTTGGAATGTTGAAGAAAAAAGTAGCGACCAATTAGAATTAAGTGCAGGTTGGGGTGGAAACATTGGTTTAACAGGAACCTTAGGTATTAGCTTCAATAATTTTTCTATTAAAAGATTATTTCATAAAGACGCTTGGGATCCTTTGCCAATGGGTGATGGACAAAAATTAAGTTTCCGTATTCAAAGTAATGGCAGGGCATTTAGAAGTTATAATTTCTCGTTTACAGAGCCTTGGCTTGGAGGAAAAAAACGTAACGCTTTTAGTGTTTCTATTTACGATACTAAATTCTCTAATGCTTATGATCCTATCACAAGGTCATACACAAGTTCAGCAGCCAATAGTTCTTACATTGAAACTACTGGTGCTGGTGTTAGTTTGGGTAAACAATTAAAATGGCCAGATGATTATTTCTCTTTATCAATGGGTGTGAATTATGCACGTTATACACTGAAAAACTACTATATAGACAGGGTAAATTTACCAGGTTTCAATAATGGCAACGCCAATAATCTTAGCTTTAAAGTTGCATTGCAACGTTCTTCTATTGACCAACCAATGTTTCCAAGAAATGGTTCTAACTTCTTGTTAAGCCTTCAACTTACGCCACCATATTCTTTGTTTGATAAAACAATTTCGAAACAAAGCAACCCTTACAAATGGGTAGAATATTACAAAACAAGATTCAATGCTGAGTTTTATATTCCACTTACAAAAGCTGTTGGTGAAGATCACAAACAATTGGTATTAAAGGGTGCGGCAAAATTTGGTTTCTTGGGCAGATATAATTCGGCTTTAAATATCTCTCCTTTTGAACGTTTCCAAGTTGGAGATGCAGGATTAACCAATCAATTTGCCTTGCTGGGATATGATATTATTTCTCAAAGAGGTTATCCTGTATATCAATCATCCAATGTTGGTATCAATCCAGAAGCAAGTGGAGCTAGTCAATATTTCACCATATTTAATAAGTATGTTTTAGAATTGCGTTATCCATTAAGTCTTAACCCAAGCAGCACCATTTATGCACTTACATTTTTGGAAGCTGCAAATGGTTGGTATAGTATTAATAATTATAATCCGTTTCAACTTCGCCGTTCTGTGGGTGTTGGTATGAGATTCTTTTTACCAATGTTTGGATTATTGGGCTTTGATTATGGTATTGGTTTAGATAGATATACACCTGGAGCAAGTTTAAAAGATATGAGCAGGTTTACGTTTATGTTAGGCTTTGAGGCGGAATAAAACATCAATAACTTGGGTAAAATAATTGACAAATAGGGTAAATTAGTGAGTTATTAAGGTAGAATTTTGAACAATGTTTTAATTCTTTCATAATAATAAAAAACAAAATACAAACAATATGAAAAAGACGTTAACACTTCTTGCATTCATTACAACATTTGCCATCGCAGCAAATGCACAGCGTTATGCAATCATTGATACAAAATATATTTTAGAAAAATTAAAGGACTACAAAGACGCCGATAAACAAATTCAACAAACAGCCGATAAATGGCAAAAGGAATTGGACGATTTGCAAGCAGATTTGGACAAAATGTATAAGAACTACGATGCTGAGCAATATATGCTTACTGATGAGTTGAAGAAAAAACGTGAGGCAGAATTATTTAATAAAGAAAAAGATGTGAGGGATTTGCAAAGAAAACGCTTTGGATATGAAGGGGATTTATTTAAAGAGCGTCAACGTTTGGTAAAACCAATTCAAGACAAGGTGTTCAACGCCATTCAAAAATTGGCAGTTGCTCGTGGATGGGATTTTGTGTTGGATAAAAGTGAAGGCATTACTGTTATATTTGCCGACCCAAAATTGGATAAAAGTGACGATGTGTTAAGAGAATTGAAATAATAGAAATGAGTATTTAATATAAATCAATAATTAATAATTTAAACAAACAAACCCATCAAAAATTCCCCTTCAGGGGTTAGGGATATTTAAAAATGAAAAAAGTTCTTACAGTGTGTGTTGCAGTTGCAGCAAGTATTTTAATCTCGAACAGTTCACAAGCTCAACAAGTAAAAATTGGTTTTTTTGATGAACAAGCAGTATTAGCATTAATGCCAGGAATTGGTAAAGTAGATACAGCGTTGCAAGTTTATGCAGCCGATTCTCTTGCACCAGAAAGAGAGGGTTTAATGGATGAATTGAAAAGAACAGATAGCCTTTTAAAAGATTCTACTAAATTAACGCCAAGCTTGAAAAAAGTGTTGCAAGAGCAAGCAGGAAAAAGCTATTACAAATTACAAAACTGGCAACAATACCAACAAGAAGCTTTACAAGCAAGACAACAACAGTTGTTGCGTCCTTACCTTGAAAAAGTATATGCAGTTTTACAAGATGTAATTAAAGAACAAAAATATACGCACGTGTTTAAACCTACAGATGTAATATATGCTGAAAAGAGCGATGACATTGCATTGCGTGTACTTGCAGGATTGAAAATACCATTACCAAAAGAGGTTTTAGATGCTATTAAAGCAGCAGGTATTAGCACAGGAAATGGACCTGCACAACCAGCATTAAGACCATCATTGCCAGCTGGTGCAAGACCAGTAAGATCGAGCAGATAAAATTATTTTATCAACCTAAAATATTAAGGCCTCCATTGTTTTGCAATGGAGGTTTTTTGTAAAAACAATGTATGAAGTATTTTTATTTAATAAGATATGGAGCGGTGCTTTTTGCACTTTTGGCTTGGATACTTTTTCAGTTACTTTATAAAAGAAAAAGCTGGTATGAAATAAAAAATGATGCTATGGTAATATTAATTTTTGTGGTAATTGCCTTTGCTATTTTTTATTTTGTGTTCAATTAAAATCAATAATTATTAAACCATCTAACGTGGCAATTTAAAAGTCAACATCAGTAAGAATGCCACATTAATTACTAAAAATCATTAACGCTTAGCAGTAAGTTCTCTAAACACATCTTCAAGGCTTTTGCTTTTTGCAAGGTTAATAAGCAAATCATCTGCAACAATTTTGCCTCTATTTATGATAATTACTCTATCGCAAATGGCTTGTACTTCTTGCAAAATATGAGAAGAAAAAAGCACTGTTTTATTTTTGCCTTGTTCTTTAATAACGTTTCTAATTTCTATAATTTGGTTGGGATCAAGTCCACTTGTTGGCTCATCTAAAATCAATACTTCTGGCTGGTGAATAAGGGCTGCAGCTAAGCCTACACGCTGCTTGTAGCCTTTTGATAGTTGTCCTACTTTTTTGTTTTGTTCAACCTGTAAACCCACTAATTCAATTACATTATTGATTACTGATTGTTGATTATTGATGTTGTGAACACCCGCTATAAAACTTAAATATTCTTTCACATACATTTCATAATACAAAGGATTGGCTTCGGGTAAATAACCAATTTTTTTCTTAGCATCAATGGTGTTTGTTTTGACATCAATACCACAAACTTTTGCATCTCCAGCATCTTGTTGCAAATAACCTGTAAGCATTTTCATTGTGGTACTTTTTCCAGCTCCATTGGGACCAAGAAAACCAACAATTTCTCCTTTGTTGATGTTGAATGAAATGCTATCAACTGCTTTTTGTGTGCCGTATATTTTTGTGAGGTTAGATACTTCTATTGCCATTTTGTAAAGATATAAGAGATTGCAAAAATTGAGGATTTTGAAGTATGAAATATAGCATTACAAAATAAAATTAACCATTGAATAATTTATTTCTCTTTATTGCTTTGCCTTTTCTAAGTTGCAGGGAATGGTAGATTGAAGGCACGTCGTTTGTCCAGGTTTTTAAAATAAAAATGATGGCAATAATTTCAATTCGTGTAACCATTCCAATCCAAAAGCAACCTTTAAAAAATATAGGTGATTCGCACTTTATCATTATTTCAACAAGGGTAGCAAACAACAATAAAGTCCATACTTTGGCACCTATGGAGTGTGTTGCAATTTCTTTTTTGAACTTGATATAACTAACTAAATAAGTGAGTGCTTCTGTAGTAAATAAAACAATCAGCAGGGTTTTGTTATTTATAAAAAATGATGGGCATTGAATGTATGTGGCAACCACAACTGCAATGAAAAATATTTGGTCAATAGTAGAATCTAACCTTCTTAATCGTTGTGTAGAAATATTTAATTTTCGGGCAATAATGCCATCAAAAATATCCGAAAGTAAACCAAGTGTTAGTAAGGTGATTGCGATAAAAGTGTAGTGAGGAATATGCAAGAAGCTAAACAATAAAATTGCAAAACCAATTACTAATCTTGAATAAATTAATGCAATTGGAATTTTATTCATTCGTTGCTTTATTATCATATTCACCTTTAAAAGCATACCAGCCAAACAATGCCAACCCTGTTGCAATGGGTGTAAAAATGATAATAATAATTATCCAAGGCATTGGTTTATTAATATCTAATGTACCATTGGGTTTAATATTGTGAATGGCTGCTTGAACCAAGAAAAAGATGGCTGCAACTGCAACAAAAATCCAAACAATTCCAAGATATTTTTTTATAGTATTCATATTATTTTTTTATTGTCTTTCGGACTTTACTGACTTGCCACTCAAATACAACACGCCAATTACAAAGCAAACTGCTGCAACACCCATTGGATACCACAACCCACTTAAATAATCGCTGCCTGGCGAAACAGTTATTAATGTTGCAATAAAAGGAACCAACCCACCAAAAACACCATTGCCAATATGGTAAGGCAAGCTCATACTCGTGTACCGAATTTTTGTTGGAAATAGTTCTACAAGAAATGCAGCTATTGGTCCATAAACCATTGTTACAAACAACACCAAAATAAAAATTAGCCCAATAATTTTCCATTGATAACTTGATGCCAATGTGATTGTTTTTTTGGTTTCTAATGGTGCGTTAATGTTTGCTTTTATTTTTTCAAACGAATATGTTTCTGTTAACAAAAGCTTTGAACTATCTGTAAACACTACGTTTGATGTTTTCACTATTAGAGAATCTGTAGCTTTATTTGGATTGATTTTTTTGCTTGTTGTAATAGTTGATGTTGCTTCAATTTTATTTTTTGCATCGCATATTTCATATAAGTTTTTAAAGATGGGGCGGTAACAAATTACTGCCAACAACATTCCTGTAAGCATAATTCCTTTGCGTCCAATTTTATCGCTCAACCAACCAAACACTACAAAAAATGGTGTAACAAAAATGAGTGCAATGCCAATCCAAGTATTGGTTTGAGTTGCTTCTAATCCACAAGTTTTTATTAAAAATGTTTGAGCATAAAACTGACCTGTGTACCACACAACACCTTGTCCCATTGTTGCACCAAATAATGCCAATAACACCATCTTCATATTTGCTTTGTTGCCAAAACTTTCTTTCAAAGGATTGGTAGAAGTTTTGCCTTCTGATTTCAATTTACTGAACAATGGGCTTTCGTTCATCTTCATTCTAATAACAATAGAAACGATGACTAAAAAGATACTTAATAAAAATGGTAAACGCCAACCCCATTCATTATATGCTTCTTTACTCAATGATTTTTGAACTGTAATAATTACTATCAATGAAACGAACAAACCCAATGTGGCTGTGGTTTGTATCCAACTGGTGTAATAACCACGTTTTCCTTCAGGGGCGTGTTCTGCAACATAGGTTGCTGCACCTCCATACTCTCCTCCAAGTGCTAACCCTTGCAATAATCTCAGTATTAAAATTAAATATGGGGCAAAAGAAAAACTTGCATAAGTGGGCATACATCCAATTAAAAAAGTACTGCCTCCCATTATTACCAAGGTTAATAAAAAGGTATATTTTCTTCCAACAATATCTCCTAATCTTCCAAAAAACAACGCACCAAAAGGACGCACAATAAACCCTGCTGCAAAAGTTGCAAGTGTTGCTAAAAATGCTGTTGTAGGATTTGTTGATGGAAAAAATTTTTCGGAAATAATGGTTGCTAAACTACCAAAAATGTAGAAGTCGTACCACTCAATTAAAGTGCCAACTGATGATGCAGAAATTACTTTCCAAATATTGTTTTTGTTATTATCATTCATATATGCAGCAACTTTTTTGTTAATTAGATTGCCAACATACAGCATAAATTTTATTCAACAAAAAATGGGTAATAAAATTTATGCAATAAACGTCAATTCAATTGTTGCAAAGGTTTTTCGGAGAAAAGGAAGGTTTTATGGATAATACTTGTAGATGTTTTTTCTGTGCAAGAGTCTTTCATAAATCACTTCATCATCAGTAATTATAATACCAGCTCTGTAATCTCCTATTCGTATTCTGTAGTGATTTTTAAAACCACTAAGTTTCTTTAGGTTTTTAATGTCATTAATTGATTCAGCCTCGATAGCTTGTTCTATGCACGATGCAATTTTTAGCTATAGTTTAGGATTCTTGAGTTTATCTGTATCTTTCTCAAAGCTCTTGTCAATCTTAACTTTCATTTACTTTTTTAGTTTTGTTAAGTAAGTTGTAGTGTTAATGTATTCGCCAGTTCTCCCTTTTTTCATTGCAGTTGCTAATGCAATATCTTCAATATGTTCATTATTCAAAAGCTTAGTTTTTAAACCAATTTTTTTCGCAAGTGTTGCAAACATTTGCATATCTTTTTTTGAATTGCTTTGTAATAATAGTGTTTCCATTTTGTCTTCTTTGTACACAAATATAAATATTCTATTTCTAAATTTAAAGTGTTAGTTAATCGCTAATTCAGTAGCTGCAAAGGTTTTCGGAACAACATTTAATAAAATAGAACAAAAAAATATCGCTACACATTCAATTCCCTAATTTTATCCTCTCTAAAAATACGATTGTAATGAGCTATCCTTATCAAATAAAATCTTTCGAGGAATATAACGAAGTCTATCAAAAAAGTATTGAACAACCTGAAACCTTTTGGGCTGAAATAGCCGAACATTTTACTTGGAAAAAGAAATGGGATAAAGTGCTGGAATGGAATTTTACTGAGCCAAAAGTTGAGTGGTTTAAAGGGGGTAAATTAAACATTACAGAAAATTGCATTGACAGGCATTTAAAAACAATGGGCGATAAACCAGCCATTATTTGGGAGCCTAATAATCCTGAAGAAAGAGTGAGGACTGTAACCTATAATCGTTTACACAAAAGGGTTTGCCAGTTTGCACAAGTATTAAAAAACAATGGTGTAAAGAAAGGAGATAGGGTTTGTATTTATATGGGAATGATTCCAGAATTAGCTTATGCAGTATTGGGTTGTGCAAGAATTGGAGCTATACACTCTGTAATTTTTGGAGGCTTTTCAGCACAAAGTATTTCAGATAGATTAGAAGATGCACAAGCCGAATTTATTGTTACTTGCGATGGAGCATATCGTGGCGAAAAAGTAATTCCTTTAAAAAGTGTTATTGATGATGCTTTGATAGGAAATAAAACAGTAAAAAAAGTAATTGTTTACACCAGAACCCGCACACCAGTTTCAATGATTAAAGGCAGAGATATTTGGTGGGAAGATGAAATGGAATATGCAGAATCACAAGTTGAAAAAGATGGTGTAGTTTCTTTTGAAGCCGAAGAAATGGATGCTGAAGATCCATTATTTATTCTCTATACATCTGGCTCTACTGGCAAACCAAAAGGTGTTGTGCATAGTAGTGCTGGCTATATGATTTGGACTAATTATACTTTCGTTAATACCTTTCAATATCAACAAGGGCAAGTTCATTTTTGCACAGCAGATATTGGTTGGATTACTGGTCACAGTTATATTGTTTATGGTCCACTAAGTGCAGGTGCTACAAGTCTAATGTTTGAGGGCATTCCAACCTATCCTGATGCTGGAAGATTTTGGGATATTGTAGATAAACATAAAGTAAATATTTTGTACACTGCACCAACAGCCATTAGAAGTTTAATGAGCTTTGGATTGATTCCTTTAGGTGGTAAAGATTTATCATCTTTAAAAATTTTAGGTACAGTTGGCGAACCAATAAATGAAGAAGCCTGGAACTGGTATAATGAAAATATTGGCAAGGGGAAATGCCCCATTGTTGATACTTGGTGGCAAACAGAAACAGGAGGAACTTTAATATCAAATCTTGCTGGTATTACTCCATCAAAGGCAAGCTGGGCTACACTTCCAATGCCTGGCGTGCAGCCAGTTTTAGTTGATGATAAAGGAAACGAAATAACTGAAAAAGATGAGAATGGAATGTTAAAAGGAAACCTTTGCATTAAAGCACCCTGGCCTTCTATTTTAAGAACAACTTATGGTGACCACGAACGTTGCAGAACGAACTATTTTGCTACTTATCCAAACTTATATTTTACTGGTGATGGAGCTATAAAAGATGCCAATGGATTTTATAGAATTACAGGCAGGGTTGATGATGTGTTGAATGTAAGTGGACATAGAATTGGAACTGCAGAAGTTGAAAATGCTTTGAATATGCATGCAGATGTTGTAGAAAGTGCTGTGGTTGGTTACCCTCACGATATTAAAGGACAAGGCATTTATGCTTATGTTATTTGCAATCATTTTCATAGTAGCGAAGGGCAAACCAAAAAAGATATTTTACAAACTGTAACTCGTGTAATTGGAGCAATTGCAAAGCCTGATAAAATTCAGTTTGTAAGTGGTTTGCCAAAAACTCGCAGCGGAAAAATTATGCGTAGAATTCTTAGAAAAATTGCAGAAGGCGAAATAGAGAATCTTGGCGATACCTCAACTTTATTGGACCCTGGTGTTGTTGATGAAATTAAAAATGGAAGGTTGTAGAATAAATGCAAAGTGTAAAAAAATAAAGGAGTGTAATTTTATACTCCTTTATTTTTAGCTATCACCTAGTTTTTTGTAGGCGGCTTGCTATTATTATTTGGGTTTTGTTTTGGCGGTCTTTGTTGTTGATTTTGTTGAGGTCTCTGCTGTTGCTGAGGCTCTCTTCTATTATTTTCTTGTTGCTTAGGTCTGCTTTCCTGTTGACGACTGCGTTGTTGATCTCTTCTACGTTTGTCATTTTTCTCCAGACTCTTTAAGCTAATTTGCCCAACCAATTCTACAAATGCTGGTTCAACATCTTTTTGCTTATTGCTAACAATTTCTACTGCCTGCAACTCTTCTGGTCTAACACCTTTTTTATTCAAATCTTTAATTTCTTTAACCCTTTCAAGCGTTAGAGGATAATGTTTTGTGCTACCTTGAACAGTGTACCACATTAAATTTTTAAAAATATCTTTCTTAATCAAATATGCCGTGCCTCTTGCAATTTCAATACTATCTGCATTATCTGGAAAATGTTGCAGAGCATCCAAATATGTATCCAACTCATAGTTTAAGCAGCACTTCAATCGTCCACATTGCCCACTTAATTTTGTTTGGTTGATAGAAAGGTTTTGGTAACGAGCAGCTGTAGTATTAACACTTTTAAAATCGTGCAACCAAGTGCTGCAACAAAGTTCTCTACCACAACTTCCAATGCCTCCAACTTTTGCTGCTTCCTGACGAATACCAATCTGCTTCATCTCTACTTTTAACTTGAACTCATTGGCGAAATATCGAATTAGCTCTCTAAAATCTACTCTATCATCTGCAGTGTAAAAGAAGGTTCCTTTTTTACCATCTGCTTGAATTTCTACTTCGCTCAACTTCATTTGCAATTTTAAATTTCTTGCAAACTCTCTGCTTTTCGCTTGAATGGATGGCTCTCTGTCTTTGTTAATTTTATAAAGCTCTAAGTCTCTTTCGCTACTAAGCCTCATTATTTTTTTCATTTCTGGGTCTTCTTCTTTCACACCCTTTTTCTTCATTTGAAGACGTACCAATTCGCCGCTTAAAGACACCTGACCAACATCAAAACCATTCACTCCCTCAACGGTTACAAATTGTCCTTTTTCAAAATATTCAAAAGTAGGATTGCGAAAAAATTCTTTTCTACTACCTTGCTTAAAACTTATTTCAACAACTTTACAATTGCTTTCAGGGTCACTAAAAGGTAGGTTTCTCAACCAATCGTGAACGTTAAGTCTATTGCAGCCACCTGTGCTACAACCTCCATTGCTTTTGCACCCATTAGGTTTACCTGTTCCACAAGATCCACAGCCCATTCTATTACTTATTTAAGAATTTAAAAATAGGATTTGTATTAAAACAAATCAATTGATGTTGAGGAAAATTACGAACTAAGTAAATTGCAATATGAAGTTTGCTTCAATGTATGCAAGCAAATTGGGTTGAATCAATGTTTAAAATATATTAAAAACAAATACTTATTGATATTAACGGCAAACCATAAACTTCAAACGCAAACATTTTCTTTTCTCAACTGCCCAAAAATACAAGGAAAAAGTATAACTTATTTAAAAAAATACTTATCTTGTTGCCCCTAACGATTACCTTATGGCACTAAAAATTATAGACCACGGCACAGCAGAGTATCACCAAATGGTTGATTTAAGATATCACGTTTTAAGAAAGCCACTTGGCTTAGAATTTTCTCACGAAGATTTGGAACGAGAAAAGGAAGATGTTTTAATGGGATGCTTTGATGACGAAAAGTTAGAAGGTTGCTGCTTGCTCACACCTTTTGGAGAAAAAGCATTTCGCTTGCGACAAATGGCTGTTAGCAATGGCCTGCAAGGAAAAGGAATTGGAAGAGTGTTGATGTCTTTTGCAGAAAATATTGCAAGAGATATGAGAAAAGAAAAACTTGTGATGCACGCTCGAAAATCAGCAGTTGGGTTTTATGAAAAACTTGGTTACAAAATTTGTGGCGATGAGTTTGAAGAAGTTTCTATCCCTCATTATGTAATGGAAAAAGAATTGTAATTGAAAACGAAAACCAATTTTTCTATGAAGTTTATTGCACTCTCTGTTGTTTTACTTTTTCGTCTTTCGTTAAGCATAGCAAGCGATTCTACAAAAGTTGAAGTGTATTTTGAGTTCAATAAATTTAACCTTTCATCCAATGAAGCTACTAAAATAGACTCGGTGTTTAAAGCTTTTGATGCTAAAGAAAATACCCTTAAAAGCATTTTAGTTTTTGGACATACAGACCAGATTGGTAGCAATAGTTACAATGACACACTTTCTCAAAAAAGAGCAGAAACTGTTGTTGATTTTTTAAAAAATATTGGAATAAAAATTGAGTTGATGAATCAAGTTGTTGGTTTTGGGAAACACCAATTGAAAACAACTTTGATGGATGAAAATAACAGAGCATTTAACAGACGTGTTGAGATTACAATTTTCTACGACCCCAAGAAAAAAGTTGTTGTAGAAAAAATTATTGAAACGCCAAAGCCCAATGCTGGCAACGATATTGACCCAATACCTCAAACTCAAAAGCTATCAGAAAAAATAAAAGACAGCTCTTTAAAAGTGGGAGACAATATTGTGCTTCCCTACATTCTATTTGTTGGCGGCGAACATACTTTTGTGCCAATTGCTTATCCATATTTAGATGAATTGCTTGATGTGATGAATAAAAATCCAATGCTCGAAATTGAAATTCAAGGACACGTTTGTTGCACCAGTGCAAATGAAAAAGACGGCTATGATTTTGGCACAGGAAAATGGAATTTATCTGAAGCAAGAGCAAAGGCTGTTTATGATTTTTTGAAAAAAAATAATATGGCCTCAAGCAGAATGGACTTTAATGGTTATGGACATAAATTCCCCATTACACAAGAAAAAAATGAAGAAGAAAAAGCGAGAAACCGAAGGGTTGAAATTAAAATCAAGAAAAAATAATTCTTATATACTTCATACTTTAACAATGTACTCAGGCAGCTTTTTTAACAAAACTCTCATCATATAGATAGTATCTTTACCGCTTCTTAATCTAATATGAAGAGATACTTTTTTTACATTGTTTTGTTATTTGTTGTTGCATCTTGCAGCAAAGAGTATAGTGTTGAAAACGCAACACCACTAGTTAATATTGCATCAGGCACTTTGCTTGATACAAGTGGCAATTGCAGGGAAATTTTAGTGAGTGGAAACTACAAAGAAAATGTAGCTATAGACTATACGAATTTTATTAAAGCCAATATAAATTTTACCACTATTGGCAGTTTTACTATTTATTCTGATACTGTAAATGGTTATTGGTTTGTGGCAAATGGATATGCTTACACAACAGGTCAAAAAGCATTAACTATTAATAGTTACGGTAAACCTCTTTTGCCAATTGATGCTAATTTTAAATTGCACTTCAACAATAGCATTTGTTTTTTTACAGTGCCCAATAATGCAGCTGTTATTGTAGCTCCTAATGTAAATACAGATTATTTTCCTACAACAACCAATAGTAACTGGAACTATTTTAATTCATTTACAAACGATACATCACTTGTGCAGGTTTTGCCAATTGATGTAACTGTTT
>JANYEP010000215.1 GCA_025363075.1 Chitinophagaceae bacterium
TTGCAAATTGCCAAAATCAACTAGTAAGCAACGTAGCACAACAATGGTGTTTCCATCATCATCAGTACTTTCCCCCAATTCATCCAAACCAAAATCTATTAGTTCGAGTTCTAAATCATCAAGATTTAACCCTTCAGGCTTTAGTTTAAACACACCCATTTTTTTAAATTGGAAACTTACACTACCACTATTGCCCAAAGCACCATTTCCTTTATTGAAAATAGCCTTAACATTAGCAACGGTTCTTACGTGATTATCAGTAGCAGTTTCAACAACCAAAGCAACACCGTGAGGTGCGTAACCTTCGTATAAAATCTCTTCGTAATTAGTGGTATCCTTGCCCATTGCACGTTTGATGGCAGCTTCTACTCTATCCTTAGGCATACCAACACTTCTTGCATTTTGAAAACATCTACGCAATGCAGGATTGGTTGCAACGTCTGGACCACCTGCTTTTACAGCTATATTGATTTCTTTACCAATACGTGTAAAATTTTTTGCCATTTTATCCCACCTGGCAAACATCGAGGCTTTTCTTACTTCAAAAATACGTCCCATTGCATTTGTTTTTAGGGCAGCAAAAGTAGGCGTTAGAAACTACTTAAGATAAGATTTTATTTTAGTGTTTTAAAAGGAATTCTTTTTGATTGTGGCAGTTAATGGCTCATAGGTCTTTTCTTTATCATCCCACCTTTGGTGTCTTTTACACTATTCATTACCACAAAAGCAGTGGGTGCAATTTTTTCAAGTTCAGTATTTAATTTGTTCAATTCAAGCCTCGTGATTACTGTATAAATAATTTCAACTTCCCTTCTTTCCCCACTTTTTCCATAACCACTTTTTCCATTATAAACCGTAACACCACGACCCATTTTATCAATAATCATTTGCCTTATTTGCTCACTACGTGGTGATATTATTGTAACGCCAATATACTCCTCAATGCCTTCAATAACAAAGTCCAAAGTTCGTGATGCAGCTAAATATGTAATCATAGAATACAAGGCTATTTCAACATTTAGAAAATATGCAGCAGCAGAAAATACAATTACATTAATAACGATAATAATATCGCCAATTGTTGTTCCAAATTTTCTGCTTAAATAAATAGCTAATACTTCTGTGCCATCAATAACTGCTCCTCCACGCATTGATAAGCCAATGCCAGCACCTAGAAAAAAACCACCAAAAACCGCAACCAATAAATTGTCTTTAGTAACGTCTGGAAATTTGACTATGGCTAAACATATTGCAAGACCAGTAATTGCCAGTGCAGTTTTAATGGCAAATTGCTTGCCCATTACTTTATAGCCAAGAATTACGAATGGAATATTAATACCAACAATAAGAATGGATAAAGGTATTTTGGTTAATGCAGATATAAGTAGTGAAATTCCTGTAGCACCACCATCTATAAAATGATTGGTTAACAAAAAGCCCTTAAAGCCAAATGCAGCAGAGAATATACCAAGCATAACAAAAATGAAATCCTTGATGTGCCTTTTGGTTGTAATGATAAATTCTCGGTAACCTTTGGCAAGTTCATATTTAGACAAACTCTCTTTTTCATCAAGGTTTTTACCCTTGTCGTGCAGTGTTTTTTTTATAATAGCTTGTTTCCAAAGTGAGTTCATAAAACATATCATTTTATTTTCAACCACATAGGTTTTGTCTTCAACACTTTGCTATGTATTTTGCAAGTTTCGGTATGAGCACCTTTCAAATATCCAATACTCATTAAAAATTCATTTACTATTTCACCACCAGTAAATTTGAAGGTTTTCTTGAACAGTTTTACCCATTCCTCTTTGGTTTTAGGATGGTGTAGTTCAAGCCATTTTTCAAAAGAGCCAAACTCTTTTTGTAGTGCTATAATAGTTTTGGCGTTTTCAATTGCAGCGTTTACTTTCAACTTGTTTCTGATAATGCCAGCATCATCTAAAAGCCTTGCTCTGTCTGCTTCTGTGTAGTTTGCAACTTTTTTAATATCGAAATTGTGATACGCCTTTCTAAAGCTCAATTCTTTCTTCAATATTGTATCCCAACTTAAACCTGCTTGATTTATTTCTAACACAAGCCTGCAAAATAATTCGTTGTCATCGTGAATTGGAAAGCCATAAAATTTATCGTGATAATTTTTATGGAAAACCTTTTTCTCTTCAGACATATATTCTATTGCGTTGCAATATGACATAGTTTTTATTTAGAGATGCTAATTTATTCAACGTTATTTAAAGCAAAAAACTGTTTACCTAATTGTTACCTTGCAATTGTTATTTGTTGCTTGTAAATAATAGTCCCATTAGCAGCATCAATAACATTTAAAAAATAATTACCATTGGCTGCATTATTTGTTTGCAGCACAATCTTCTGTCCTACTGTAATGTTTGAAATCTTTTTGTTTATCACTTCTACACCAAGTTCATTGTATAGTTTTATTACAGCATTTGCAACATCATTTTGTGCCGTAAGATTTATAACATTAACAGCAGGATTTGGGCTTATTGAAAATAAATTACTCACAAATTTGTCAATCCTAATTGCTTGAATATTGCTATATCTTGATACGCCAACCTCATCTATTTTTAAACGATAATACCAAATACCAGATGATTTAATATTCTTATCAAATAGCTGATATTGCTGGGTTGTAAGTGTATTGTGAGGTTTTAACTGACCAACTATTTCTATCACATCAAAATTAGGCGTTAACGATTTTTCAATTGTGTAATTAGACAATCCTTCTTCATTGGCAACGATCCAATCAAGTTGTACAAAATTGCTTTTAAGTATTGCGTTGAAAGAAATTAATTTAACAGGAACTGTGCAAACAAGTGTTGAAGTGTCTGTGTGCGAAATAGCGTTGGAGCGTCTTCCATTTGCCTGGGTTGCTGCAAGTTTTGCCCTTATTGCAAATAAATTTAAAGTATCCCCAACATCGTTAAGTGTAACATTTGTGGTAGTTGTAGTAGCCACAACATCCATATATTTTTCTCCCAATCTACACACATCATAAGAGGTTGCACCTGTAACTGCATTCCACGAAAGCTTCACTGTACCCTTGCAAATGTCAGTAAAAGTAAGCCCTGTGGGAACTTTTAAAATAATGAAACTTGTATCACTTTCATCAGAAGCAGTTCCTCCGTGACTAATTCTGATTTTAGCAGATTTTGTAGTAGCTGCAGCAGGAACAAGCCAATCATAGTAACGTCTATCTGGTGCTACAGATGATGAAATTGTAGTCCAAGTTGTGCCACCATTTAATGAATATTCTATTTTAAAATTATCTATTGTTGGCGTTGCATCCCATCTTAATCTTTGTGATTCATTGGGAACAAAACTTTCCCCACCAATTGGGTGAGTTACAACAATTTCATCTGTATATAAATATTCATAAACTATATAAAATTTTTGTGGACCATAAGGAACAGCTTTACCAATTACCTTAAGTGTGTATGCCCCTGCATTAGGTCCATTTAATTGAATTTGCTCTTCATTATTTACAGAATCAATTCCATTAACAGCAGATGCAGCACAAGTTGTAGCGTCTTGACCTGCACTTAAATCTATCACCCAAGGCAGTGTTGTATCATTGGCTGCAGAAATTATTTTTGCATCTAAATTATTTACCAAACTCTTTGCTGCACCTGCATTTCCATCTTTATCATTCCAGTAAACCATCACTTTTGCAGTATTAACATTTGCAGGTATATTGATCGTAAAACTTTTTGTTACACCTGTTGTTACACTGTCAACAATATACCTATTATTTTCAATGCAAGAAACCGCTCTCCTCGTATTAATTCTTCCAAAACCATAAGTAAAATCGGGTCCGGTATTTCCTAAATCATCTGCCGTGTTTAATGCAATTGCTTTTATTAAACTACCCTCTGGTTCGTTACCATTATGCGATTTCTTGTATGCATGATACATCACTGCTATATTTCCTGCAACAGCAGGGCAAGCCATTGATGTACCTGACAAAACTGTAAAAGTGTTATCGGGTTGTGTAGAATTCACACTGCTGCCCACAGCTGCGATATCAGGTTTTATTCTACCATCTTTTAATGGACCTCTACTACTTGAACCATCAATAACATCTGTCTTTGAAAGATTGGCAACTGTAATTACATTTTTGCCAGCTTTAAAACCACCAGTAATCTCTTTCCAACCTGCCAAACCTCCACAACTTGATTGGGATGTTGATGGTCCAGAATTTCCTGCACTATGCACATACATTAATGATGGATATTTTCTGATTAACTGATCGCTGGTTTTTGCATTTGCATCATATCCAGCATTACAAACTTGCCCTAAAGAATGTGAAACAATTCTTATGCTATCGCTATTATATATACTTGGGAAAAGGTTGTAGGGTTCATAGTTATCATAAACACTCAAGGTTGAGCCAGGAGCTTGACCACGAACTTGTGGATTCAAATTTCCTGCACCACAAATAATTCCAGAACAGTGGTCAGAATGATAAACAGTTGGAACAGCCGTGCTACTTGAATTATGCAATAATCTTCCTTGAAAATCTATGTGTGTACCAATCATAGTACCATCACCAATTGCAATGTTTACGCCAGTTCCATCAAGTTTTTTTCCATTAATCCAGTTGTCTGATGTTTGTACAGATGTTGTTCTATGTGTTGTTACTGCCTGAATATCTTCTTCCATTCCAGGATGTCCAATAGGCTCAATATATTGCACCAAAGGATGCATTGCAATTCTTTGAATATCGTTCATTGATGCTTCTATTGCAACCACATCATCAAGCAAGTTTTCAATTTTTGAAAATGATATACCATCGGTATTTAATGAAGCTAAAAACTTATCTATAGTTGTGTATGTAGAGAAACTAACATTCACTTTTAAATTACCATTTGCCGCAACAGCCCATACTATTTGTGAAGGCGTGTAAAGTGCAACATCAATTTTTGCAGCTGCTAAAGGTTTTGTTACAGCATATACATTGTATTGACTTAAGATATTAAAATTATAATTTACTGGAAACGAAGCTATGTAAGTGTTTCGAGGTAAATAGTCATACAGCTTTACACCTGTTTCGATTAAAGTTTTTTTATTTTCTTCGGTAGGCAATTCACTAAATTGTAACCACAAAAAATAGTTGCCATCATAAATATAATCTGCAAAATTTGCAGCATCATTAGTAGGATTTTTTTCTGGATTATTGTTTACAAAATTTCCAGATTTTAAGTAAACTGTTACTTGACTATTAGCATAGTTGACCCCAATAAATATTAGCAGTAGAGAAGCAATAATTTTCATAGCGTTTTATTTGTGTGTCAGTAAAGATAGGCAGCCTTTTGAAAAAATGCACATTACTTAAACTACAAATATTACACAGCCAATACAAAGCCAATCGCTATTATTCTCCCTTCATCAACATTACTTTTTGTGATGGGTAGTTTACATTATCTCCAAGAATTGTTATTGCATATAAACCATTGCCAAGAGATAACTCACTATCTGCAAGATTGAGGGCATATTTATTAGTTCCTATTTTAGCTTTAATAAAAACGCTTTTCACCATTTTGCCAGTTGCACTATTAGTAAAATTTATTTGCAAATCTTGATCTACCAAACTATTCAACTCAACTTTTATTCTTTCTTTTGTTGGATTAGGATAAACTATCAAATCCCTTTTATCAGCAACTATAAAATTTACAGCAACAGACTTGCTTGCAACACTTGCATCGTTTTTATTTGTTGATAAAATTCTGTAATAATTTATACCTTTTACTCGCACAATATTATCATCAATCGCATAATTATTTGTTTGATTTCCATTGATAGCTTTAACGATGTTCACATCTTTAAAATCTTTATTGTTTGTTGAATGTTGAACAGTATAGGATTGCATATTATTTTCATTTTCCACCTTCCAGCTAACACTAATTTTATCACCAACTTGTTTTGCATTTAGCTTAAAAAAATCAGTATTAGCAGGGCTTGCAGCAATATTTCCTTTTACAACAATACTAAATCTTACTGCATTGTTAGTTGCATTTATAGTATTAAAATAATACCACATTGCTTTGTTCACAGCCGATTTTGTTTGACTATTTAAGTTGCTATCACTTAAAATTAATTGCTTTACAATAGTATCATTTGAAATATATTTTACTTCAATTGCATATTGAACTGAATCGTACAAATCACCTGTAAAAATATTAATAGAATCTTCGCCAATTACAAAAGGTCTTGCTTCAATTGATAAAATATTATTGCCATTTTTAAAGCCAATATTTTCTTTTGCGTTCATCACTTTTTTAGAATCATTATCATCCACTGCCTTACTAAAATTATCGCCAAAAACAGTAACAGCACCATCCAACAATGTTTTGCTGCTATCTGCATTTATTCTATACAAATTAATTTCAAGTTTGTTTAAAGTAGTGGTTGTTGTACCAAATGTCGTGAAATTGCTACCAACATTTGTCTTTGCATTTTCATTAAAAGTAATGTATCCAGAAGAGCTTGAAACACCTACCAACATTGCTTGTCCACTTTGTATCACCTTATCTTTTAATGCAGAACCAGCAGGAGTAATAATCCAGTTTCCATTTCCTTTATTACTTACTGTAACATAAGCTCCATTGGTATTTAGAGTTGCATCGTAAAAATAATAATTGCCACTTAAACCCTGTGATTGCAGTGAAGCAAGGTCAACTGGTGAAGCATAAGGATTAGCTACAAAAATGTAATCGTTGTTTTTTCTTCCAGAAAAATTAAGGGTTTGGTTTCCAGTTTGCAAAGTACCTGATGTGCTAAAAGTAGTTTCACCACTGATGTAAGCTTCGTTAATAGACTTATTGCCACGCACAAAAATAAAATATGGAGTATTGGAAAAGTTTGAATTGTTATTAATAATATAGTTTGTGTATGTGTTGGCAATATTACTCCACTTTTGATTTACTTCATCCCAAGCAGTCATGCTATAGTATGGACTAAAATAGTCAAACCCAATACCAGCAGGACCTGTAACGTTTGTCATTTTTTCCCAAGTATTAAAAATACTATAGTTTGCATTATTTCCATTGGCAGTAAAAGGAACAGTAAGAAACCTCCACGCTCTTTTATTTTGAAAATATCTTTCAACAGTAACATTACCACATAATGTACCTGTATAACCATTAACACCTATTTTATTAAGCCTTGCAGTACCTTTTGCATTGCTTTTAAAAATAATTCTATTACCCGTGCAAAACGCACCTCTCTTTAAAGTAAGCACGTTATAAACACTTACGCTATCTGCTGCAACACCAGCAATATCAGCACCTGTAGCATTATTGATAATTAAATTTCCAATCAAGGCACTGCCAGAAATAGTTTGTTTACTTTCACCATTAAATTCAATAGTAGAAGTTTGAGCATCAAACATTCCTGCATTTACGAGTGATCCACTCAGTTTTAATGTGGAGTTATTTATGATAAAACTTGCACCATTAGCAATGGTTAAATTTCTAATTATAAAAGTTGAATCATTTAGTATTGGATTATGCAAAGCACCAGCATTGATGACAACATCTGTGCTATCTGTTGGATAGCTGCATTGCCAGTTTGCACTATCAAAAACGTTACTGCTATGAATGCCTGTCCAAATTGCTTCATTCTTTACAACTATTGATTTAGTTGAGGTGTAGCTGTTAGTTCCTGCAAAAACAGTTAACGATACGTTGTATGTTCCTGTTTTATTAAATTGCTTTACTGGCTGAAAAAGTGTGGAAAAATTACCATCGCCAAAATCCCATTTGTTAGAAATATTGCAGGCTTTTGATGATAGATTAGTGAATATAAAATTATTATTTGCTAAACATTGTGTGTCTTTATTAACAACAAATTGTGATGCAATATTATTTATCGTTTGAGAAGAGATTGTAACAGTTTTTGAAATACTTGAATTGCATCCTAACGAATCAATTGCCACTAAACTTACATTATATGTTCCGTTAAAAAACAAATGTTGAGGGTTGGTTAAAGTAGAACTACAACCATCGCCAAAATCCCAAAAATAATGTGTTGTTATCCCAGTTCCATTAGTTTGATTTGAAAAAATATTAGTAGCACTATCGCTCAATTGAATAACGTCAAATGCAGCATTCACAATACTTCCAACAGTTATTCTCTTTTCAGAAGTGTAAGTGATGCCTGCTTTTTGAATATTCAATTTAACAATATAAGTTCCAGCGTTGGAATAAGTTTTTGATGGATTTAACAAGTACGATATAGAGCCATCGCCAAACTCCCAATAGAAATTTAATACTTGCGACAAGTTTGTTTGATTGATAAATACAAAGCTATTATTTGCCACACATTGGTTGGATTTATTTACAGTAAATTTTGGCTCAACAACTGAGGTGTCAGAGCTTGTAATTGTTATAGCATAATTTTTAATGCTACTGCATCCCAAGTCACTCACAACATTTAAAACAACATTGTACGTACCATCATTTTGGTAAGTGTGAGTGGGGTTAATGAGTGTTGAAAAAGTAGTGTCGCCAAAGTCCCACAAATAATTCATATTTCCAGATGCAATGGTAGAACTACTAATGAATGTGTAAGACTTGCCACTATAAGTTCCTTGCAATGAAATGCTCGATATTACTGGCTCGGCTGCAACTGTTATTTGTTTGGAAAAATAATAACTGATATTATTTTTTGTAGCTATTAACGATACATTAAAATTACCAGTATGGTTATAAACTTTAGTTGCGTTAACAGTAGTATCAAAACTACCATCACCAAAATCCCACTTGTAGGAAACGTTATTACCCTGTGTAATATTGGTGAACACGAAACTGTTGCTGCTAAAGCATTGCAGAGAGTTGTTCACTAAAAAATTAGGAACAATATTTTGTGCATTTACATTTTTAAAATGTAAAACACATAGTACTAAAAAAACAAAACGCCACGATTTATCGTAGCGAATACTGGAAGATTTATGTTTCATCGGAGAAATTATTTTTTGGTCTTTCTCCGGATAAAGGGTTAGCATTTCTAAAACGCTGACTTATAAAAAATATTGTAATTAGCTAAAAATAAAAAAGGTCAACAACTTTCGTTATTGACCTTTTTTTGCAATATTCAAATTGTTAAAACTACCTTGTTAAGTGTTTTCTTTGAACTGTGTAAAGAATGATAAAAGTAATTGGGAATAGTAGGAAAATCAGCTTCCAACCACCAAATAATATAAAGCCAACAAACACAAATGAAGCAATCAATGGTAATATTTCGCCAATTAACCAAAGGAAATATCCTTGCTTTTTTCTACTACGCATTTGCACTGCACCAGCTATACATAAAACATATCCTAACATATTTAAAATAAGGATAGGAAGTTTATTGGCAGCCATTATTTTTTTCATTTCAAGCATTTCTGGCGACATCATTTTTTTCACAAACTCCGGGGCTTTTTGCATATTTGGGTCAGACATTGCTTTTTCCATTTGAGCTACTGCGGTGTCTGCTGTAAAAAAATTGTAAGCATCTCCCAAAATACCCAGGGTACAGGCAATAAAAGTCAATATTGTCAATACATT
>JANYEP010000014.1 GCA_025363075.1 Chitinophagaceae bacterium
AATTTTAATACTCTCTTCTTTAAAAGTTTCATCGCTAAAAACTTTATAAATCATACCCATTTGTTGTGCATCTATTGAAAAAAGAAAAGCCAGTTTTACAGGAGAATAGTAATGTGATAATTAGCCAATATGATAATTTGATAATGAAGCATTTTAATATACTAACCAACATTTAACCAATAAACCAATAACGTATGCCCACGCCAAATGAAGTTGTAACCAAGATGATGAAACACGATCAATTCAGCCAATGGCTTGGTATTGAAGTGTTAGAAATTAAAGAAGGCTACAGTAAAATACAAATGAAAGTTCGTGAGGAAATGGTGAATGGTTTTGGCATTGCTCACGGTGGAATTGCATTTAGCCTTGCAGATAGTGCCTTTGCTTTTGCCTGCAATAACCGCAATAATTTATCTGTTGCATTGGACACTTCCATCAACTTTACAAAAGCTGTAAACGTAGGCGACACGCTGCTTGCAGAAGCCAAAGAAATTCATAATGGAAGAAGTACAGGCTTGTATTTAATATCAATCTTCAATCAAAATAATGAGCAGGTTGCTCACTTTAAAGGCAATTGTTTTAGAACAGGGAAAACGCATTTATAAACTATTTTTTTGCAACCCAAAATATAGCAGCCAACCAAAACAAACCCTTAACCAAAAAAAAGATAAAGCCCCAAAAGCCAATTCTTTTTAACCATAAGATTGTTTTATTTTGTTTTTTATCGTCGGGCTGCATAAAATAATTAACTATAACTTGGCAAGATCCTCTTGCAAAAAAGAAACGCAAATATCTATATACATTTGTTTCACTTTAAAAAAATAAATGATTTATTCTTTCAACGACTTCGTTCCTGTTGTTCACCCTTCTTCATTCATTCATCCACAAGCTTGTATAACAGGCAATGTAATTATTGGTAAAAATGTATATGTTGGTCCTGGTGCTGCTTTGCGTGGAGATTGGGGGAAAATCATTGTTGAAGATGGTTGCAATATTCAGGAGAACTGCACTGTACATATGTTTCCAGGCGTTACAACCATTTTAAAAGAAGCAGCACATATTGGTCATAATGCAGTTATTCACGGTGCAACTATTGGTAAAAATTGCCTAGTAGGAATGAGTGTTGTGATAATGGATAATGTGGTACTTGGTGATGAGTGCATTGTTGGTGCTTTGAGTTTTATTAAGGCAAATGAAATATTTGAAGCAAGAAGTTTAATCGTAGGCAATCCTGCAAAAAAAATAAAGGAAGTAAGCGATGAAATGATTGCCTGGAAAACACAGGGAACTCAGTTATATCAAGCTCTTCCACAACAAATGTTTGCTACTTTAAAAGAATGTGAACCATTATCTGAAGAACCAGCTGATAGAAAAGAACAAGAAAAAATTTATGATGTTTGGAAGAAATAAAAAGTCTTCAAAAAATATTTTGCCAATCTTTGCAATGTGATACAACCTCAATATAAAAAACATACAGCCTACCTTTCAATAGGTTCTAACCTCGGAGAAAGAGAAGAAAATTTAGCAAATGCAATTAAGCAAATAGAAGCCAATTGTGGCATTATTTCAAAGCAATCTGCCATTTATGAAACAGCTGCGTGGGGCAATACAGAGCAACCAGCTTTTTTAAATCAAGCATTGGTGTTAAGAACAGATTTATCTTCAAAAAAATTAATGAAACAATTGCTACATATTGAGCGATTGATGGGCAGAGAAAGAACCGTTAAAATGGGACCAAGAACTATTGACCTTGATATTGTTTTAATGGATGAAGAAACTGTTTACTCAGAATATTTAACGCTACCTCATCCAAATATGCAAGACAGAAAATTTGTTTTGCTGCCATTGGCAGAAATTGCACCCAAAGCTTTTCATCCTGTTTTCAATAAAACTATTGAACAATTGTTAGTAGAATGTGGGGATGTTTTAGATGTGAAAAAGTTTTAGTTGCTTGGTAAAATGCACCCTCTATTTTTGACGGCAACGCTATGAAGCATCAATTTATAACAGTAGAAGGAAATATTGGAGCAGGTAAAACCACACTCACCAATTTGTTGGCAAAACATTTTAATGCCAAGTTGGTATTAGAAGAATTTGCTGACAATCCTTTCCTTACCAAATTTTATCAAAGCCCTCAGCAGTACGCTTTTCCAGTAGAATTATTCTTTATGGCAGAGCGTTATAAACAGCTTAAAGATTTAAGCCACACCAAAGATTTATTTCAAACTGTTACCGTTTCAGATTATCTTTTTACTAAATGCTTATTGTTTGCAAAAGTAAATTTGCCTGAAGAGGAGTTTCGTTTGTATCAAAAGTTATTTGATATTATTCACGCCCAACTTTCTTTTCCCAACATTCTCATTTACCTGCACGCACCAGTGAGTAAATTACAGTTAAACATCAAAAAACGCAACAGGCCTTACGAACAAAATATTGCCGATGAATATTTATTTCATTTGCAGGAAACCTATACGAGCTATATAAAACAGCACAATATCAAAACCATTTTTATTGATGCAAGCAATGCCGATTTTATAAATAATCCTAAACATTTTCAAGTAGTGCTTGATGCTTTGGAAAATGATTTTGGCGAAGGACAACAGTATTTTACTTTGCCATAAAATACTACATCAATATTAGTTTACAAGTTTCATTTTACATTCGCAACAAAACAAATCGTAAATAGAACAATGGAATATAATTTCAGGTCAATCGAACAAAAATGGCAGCAGCATTGGAAAGATACAAATGCTTACAAGGTAAATAATGAAAGCCCTAAACCAAAGTATTATGTGTTGGATATGTTTCCTTATCCAAGTGGTGCAGGCTTGCACGTTGGGCATCCTTTGGGTTATATAGCAAGCGATATTTACAGCAGGTATAAACGCCTGAAAGGCTTTAATGTGCTGCATCCTATGGGTTTTGATAGTTTTGGTTTACCAGCAGAACAATATGCTATTGAAACTGGTCAGCACCCTGCTGAAACCACTAAAAAGAATATTGCTACCTTTAAAAGTCAGTTAGATAAAATTGGTTTTTGCTACGATTGGGACAGGGAAGTTCAAACCAGCGACCCAAACTATTACAAATGGACACAAAAGATTTTCTTAGAGTTATACAACAGCTATTTCTGCAATAGTTGTAAGCAAGCAAAACCTATTTCAGAACTTATTAAAAAGTATGAAACTAAAGGTAGCAGCAAGTTAACAGCAGAGCAATGGAATCAATTTTCTGTTGCTGAAAAGGAAGAATGGCTGATGCAACGTAGATTGGCTTTTAGCAAATATGGCGAAGTGAATTGGTGCGAAGCATTGGGAACTGTGCTGGCAAATGATGAAGTGGTGAATGGCGTAAGTGAACGTGGTGGTCATCCTGTAGAGAAAAAGAAAATGAGGCAATGGTATTTGCGTATTACTGCTTATGCCGAACGTTTGCTGCAAGGTTTGGAAACAGTGGATTTCAGCGAGAGTATGAAAGAAATGCAACGCAATTGGATTGGCAGAAGTGAAGGAGCAGAAATAATATTCCCCCTCTCTAACTCTCCCCACAGGGGAGAGAACCAAACCCCCTTCTCCATTGAAGGGAAAAGGGCTGGGGATGAGGGTGAAAGAATGCCTGGCTTTGGCTACGCAAAATACAAGGTTGATTCGCCAATGAACTTTGAAAATGCAAAAGCTAACAGGAAAAATCCAACAGAAACTGAAGCAATTCTTTGGGAGAATTTAAGGGCAAGTAAATTAGATTATAAGTTTAGAAGGCAACATCCAATTGAGAACTATATTACTGATTTTGTTTGTTTAGATGTTTGGCTGATTGTTGAAATTGATGGTGGTTATCATTTAACGGAGGAACAAAAAGAGTCGGATAAAACGAGAGATAATTTTTTAAAAGAAATTGGCTTTACTACTTTGCGGTTTACTAATGAAGAAGTATTAAATAATTTAGCACAAATTTTAAAGAAGATAAAAGATACTGCTGATGAAATTAAAGCTACATCTGTTGAAAAAAGAAATGCAGTTGGCGGCTCATCTCCCTTGAAGGGAGAGGCGGGGGTGAGGGTTTATACCACTCGCCCAGATACCATTTTTGGAGTAGATTTTATGGTTGTGGCACCAGAATTAGATTGGGTGCTTGATGCTGCAAGCAATGAACAAAAACAAGCTGTTGAAGAATATATAACTTATTGCAAAAGTAGAAGCGAAAGAGAGCGACAAGCAGAAGTAAAACAGGTTACAGGTTGCTTCACTGGTGCTTATGCTATTAATCCTTTTAATGGCAGGGAAATTCCTATTTACATTGCCGAGTATGTGTTGGCTGGCTATGGCACAGGAGCTATAATGGCTGTGCCTTGTGGCGATGAACGTGACTTTAAATTTGCCCAATATTTCAACATTCCTGTTACCAATATTATTGGCGAACATTTTAATGGAACAGAAGCCAATGCTACAAAAGATGCTGTGTTGCAAAACAGCGATTTTTTAAATGGTTTGGTAATGCGTGATGCAATGAAAGTTGCCAATGATAAAATTGAAGCATTGGGTATTGGTAAAAGAAAAGTAAACTATAGAATGCGTGATGCAGGCTTTAGCAGACAACGTTATTGGGGCGAACCTTTTCCTATTGTTTGGAAGGAAGGCGTACCCACTGCATTAACTGAAAATGAATTGCCACTTGAATTGCCACACGTTGAAAAATATGGTCCAGGCCCTGATGGCGAAGGACCATTAGCAAATATTACAGAATGGGTTAATCTCCCTTCTCCTTCAGGAGAAGGGTTGGGGATGAGGCGAGAAACCAGCACAATGCCTGGCTATGCAGGTTCTTCTTGGTATTTTTTGCGTTATATGGATCCCAATAACGACAAGGAATTTGTAAGCAAAGAAGCAAGCGATTATTGGAATAGCGTTGACTTATATATTGGTGGAACAGAACACGCTGTTGGGCATTTATTGTATAGCCGTATGTGGACGAAAGTCTTGTTTGACTTGGGTTACATCAGTTTTGATGAACCATTTAAGAAGCTGTTGAATCAAGGGATGATACAAGGTAGCAGTAGGTTTGTGTATAGGTTATCCGGAGTATTTAAAATCAAAGAAAGTAAAATTGAAATTGATCCATTTGTATTTCCTCAAATTTTTATATCTAAAAATTTAGAAGATAAACTGACAAGTGATAATTCCATATATGAGGAAGTTACCAAAAAATTGAACGAACTTGCTTGTTCTATTTATAAAAGTGAGTATGTCTCTTATATATTGGATAAGGAAACCTCACCTTTGCACGTCGATGTGAATATTATTGATGGAGTTGAATTAGATATTGATGCATTTAAAAAATGGAAGAATGGTGAATATGCAAATGCAGAATTTATTTTAGATGATGGTTCTTTTTATTCTGATAATTCAACATCAAAATACATCTGTGGTGTTGAAACAGAGAAAATGTCTAAAAGGTATTTTAATACTGTTGACCCAAGAGTTTTATGTGATAAATATGGTGCAGATACTTTTCGTATGTATGAAATGTTTTTAGGCCCTGTAGAGCAAAGCAAACCTTGGGATACAAAAGGTATTGAAGGTGTGCATCGTTTCATCAAAAAATTATGGCGTTTGTTTTTCGATGAAATAAAAGGCAAGGTTTGGAATAATGATACACCAACTGCCGAAGAATTAAAAGTGCTGCACAAAACCATTAAAAAAATTGATGAAGACACAGAGCGTTTTAGCTACAACACAGCAGTAAGTGCTTTTATGGTTTGTGTAAATGAACTGGCAGATTTAAAATGCAATAAAAAACAAATCCTTGAGCAAGTGTTGATTTTATTGACACCTTATGCCCCACATATTGCAGAAGAATTGTGGAATGCTTTGGGAAATGAAGGCAGTGTTTTAGATGCAAGCTATCCAGTTTTCAATCCTGCTATTTTAGTGGAAAGTGAAAAGGAATATCCTGTAAGCATTAATGGTAAAATGAGAACCACATTAAGTTTCAGCCTTGATGCTGCACAGGCAGATATTGAAGCAACTGTTTTGGAAAATGAAATTGTTAAAAAATGGCTGGAAGGAAATCAACCCAAGAAAATCATTTTTGTAAAAGGCAAGATGATTAATGTGGTGATATAGTTTCTGCTTAAACAATTAATAAAAAACCCGAACTATAATTAGTTCGGGTTAATTTTTTTTAGGCAACAGATTTGATTAAAATCCTTTTGTAGCAACACCGTCAGCAATAGCTTGCAATGCTTTAGCTTCACCAAGAATAGCAGCCATTTTGTTTCCTTTACCATCGTGTCCACCAGCCATATAGCCACCTTTAGCAGTTTTTTTAATTACCGCGTCTTGCATAGGCACGTTTTTCTCTTTTGTTTTTAAGCAATATGCTTTAATCATTTTACTTGTGTCCATTGTAAAAATTTTTAGGTTAGTAATTTATTTGAACTTGGTAAAGATATTGGTATGAACCATTCATAGCACTTAAAATTATTAACATTCAGAATTGGTGGTAAATGCGACCTGAGGTTCTAACTAAAAACGAGCTAAGCAAAGCCTAACTCGTTTTTAATATATCTTCAATGACTTAATGACCATTGACTCTTTTGACTAACTCTCTTTTCCGTGGCATTGCTTAAACTTCTTCCCACTACCACAAGGGCAAGGGTCATTTCTTCCAGCAATTTTTTCTACACGAATAGGTTCTTGTTTTACAGGTGTTGGGTCTATATAATCATTGTCGTTTCCAGCAGCATCAACACTTTCGTGCTGTGTACGCATTTTACTTAAATCCGTTTTTTGTTGATGCCCTTCTTGTAGTTGCTGGTTACCATCTTCCAAAGGAATGGTAGCGTGGCAAAGGAACTGAACAATCTCCTTATTCACTTCGCCATCCATTGTTTTAAACAAATTAAATGCTTCCACCTTATAAATCACCAATGGATCTTTTTGTTCATAGCTTGCTGTTTGCACACTGTGTTTTAAATCATCCATCTTGCGTAAATGTTCTTTCCATTCATCATCAATCAATCCTAATGTAACCGTTCTTTCCAAGGCATTCAATAGTTCAACACCATTGGTATCAAGTGTTTTTTGCATTGCACCCAAAATCTGCATTCCCTTTTTGCCATCGGTAAAAGGTACAATTACATTTTCTATTTTAGTGCCTTGTTGGGTGCGAATATTTTGAAACACTGGCACAGCTTGAACTGCCATTGCAGCCTTGCGTTGTTGGTAACGTGCAATAGCTTCATCATATAATTTTTCTGTAAGTGGTTGCTCACCGGTTTTTGTAAATTCGTCTTCAGTAATATTTGTTTCAATGCCAAAGTTTACAAAGGCAGCCAGCTTAAATCCTTCAAAGTCGTGCATTCCTTTGTAGCCTGCAATTAAACCATCTGCAACACTGTAAAAAGCATTATCTAAATCAAGTGCTAATCTATCTCCAAATAAAGCGTGACTGCGTTTTGCATAAATAACAGTACGCTGTTTGTTCATCACATCATCATATTCCAACAATCTTTTTCTGATACCAAAGTTATTTTCTTCCACTTTCTTTTGGGCACGTTCAATGCTATTGGTAATCATACTATGTTGTATCACTTCACCTTCTTTATAACCAGCAAAGTCCATTACCTTGGCAATACGCTCACTACCAAACATACGCATCAAATCATCTTCCAAAGCAACAAAGAATTGAGATGAACCAGGATCTCCCTGACGACCAGCACGACCACGCAACTGTCTATCAACTCTACGACTTTCGTGACGCTCTGTGCCAATGATTGCAAGCCCTCCAGCTTCTTTAACTCCTGCTCCCAATTTAATATCTGTACCACGACCAGCCATATTGGTTGCAATAGTTACTGCACCAGCAAGTCCTGCTTCTGCAACAACCTGTGCTTCTTTGGCGTGTTGTTTTGCATTCAATACATTATGAGGAATTTGTTTTTGACGAAGCATCCTACTAATCAATTCACTAAACTCTACGCTTGTAGTACCCACCAATACTGGTCTTCCTGCTTCTCTTATTTTAATTACTTCATCTATAATAGCACCAAATTTTTCACGTTTGGTTTTGTAGATTAAATCCTGTTCATCCTTTCTTATTGCAGGAATATTTGTAGGGATAGAAACCACATCCAATTTATAAATACTCCACAACTCAGCAGCTTCAGTTTCAGCAGTACCTGTCATACCACAAAGCTTATGATACATCCTAAAATAATTCTGCAAGGTAACAGTAGCGTATGTTTGAGTGGTTGCTTCAATGTTCACACCTTCCTTAGCTTCAATAGCTTGGTGTAATCCATCACTATATCTTCTTCCATCTAAAATACGACCTGTTTGTTCATCTACAATTTTCACTTCACCTTCCATCACCACATACTCAACATCTTTATCAAACATCGTGTATGCTTTCAGTAATTGTTGTACCGTGTGAATTCTATCAACCTTAGAAGTATAATCGTTGATGATAGCTTCTTTTTGTTGTAGTTTTTCTTCGGCACTTGCACCACTTTTTCCAACAGCAGCAAGGCTTACACTAATATCAGGGATAATGAAAAAGTTTTGGTCTTCGCCAGCACGAGTAATTAGGTTTAAACCTTTCTCAGTAAGCTCAACACTGTTTTGCTTTTCATCAATGTAGAAATATAACTCTTCATCGGCTTTTGGCATTTCTTTAGATTGATCTGCCAAATAATAGTTCTCTGTTTTTTGAAGTTTAACACGCATTCCAGGCTCGCTCAAAAACTTAATTAATGAAGATGTTTTTGGCAAACCACGATGTGCCCTGAACAAAGCCAATCCACCATCTTTTGGGTCATCATTGCCTTCTGCAATTTTCTTTTTAGCTTCCGTTAAAAATCCATTGATAGCACGTTTTTGAGCATCCACCAATTTTTCGATGCGTGGTTTTAATTCAAAAAATTGCTCCACATTATCTTGCTTACCAATTGGACCACTAATAATCAAAGGCGTTCTGGCATCATCAATCAATACACTATCCACCTCATCCACCATTGCAAAATGGTGTTTGCGTTGCACCATTTCGTCTGGGCTATGCACCATATTATCTCTCAAATAATCGAAACCAAATTCGTTGTTGGTACCATAAGTAATATCTGCCAAGTATGCTTTGCGTCTTTCTTCTGTGTTAGGTTGGTGTTTGTCAATGCAATCAACTGTAAGTCCCAACCATTCGAAAATAGTTCCATTCCATTCACCATCTCTACGAGCCAAGTAATCATTCACAGTTACAATATGAACACCTTCGCCAGCCAAAGCATTAAGGTATGCAGGCAAAGTAGAAACCAAAGTTTTACCTTCACCTGTACTCATTTCAGCAATCTTGCCACTGTGCAAAACCGCACCACCAATCAATTGCACATCATAATGCACCATATTCCAGGTTACTTGCCCACCAGCAGCAGTCCAGGTGTTTTTAAAAATGGCTTTGTCATTTTCAATCCTGATATAATCTTTTTTAACACTTAGGTCTCTATCGTGTTGTGTAGCAGCAGCAACGATTTCAGCGTTTTCTTTAAAGCGGCGGGAAGTTTCTTTTACCACGGCAAAAGCCTCTGGCAAAATCATTTCCAATGCCTCTTCAATTTTAGCATCCCTGTCTTTCTTCAATTTATCAACTTCTTGATAAATCAAATCTTTGTTATGAAAATCGCTTGCTTCCAATGCTTCAGCAGCAGCTTTCTTTTCTGCAATCTGTGCATCAATATCCTTCAAATGCTCTGCAATTCTTGCTTTAAATTCTTGGGTTTTGCTTCTCAAAGCATCATTATCTATGTTTTGGTATTGCTGGAAAAATGAATTTACTTTTTCTACAATGGGTTTAATTTTGGCTACGTCTTTTTCGCTTTTATTACCACCAATTAGTTTACTTAAAAATTTTAACATATTTATTTATTTGCCACAAAGGCACTAAGGCACAATGTATATTTATATTATTTTATTTAGCCACAAAGACACCAAGGCACAATGTATTTTTTAGAGCCTTAGTATCTTTGTGGCTACATTCTTCTCAAATAAAATGCTAAAAATGTTTATTAGCCACTATGTCAGCATTTCATTTTAAAAGTTGCCAAAAGTAGGAGATTTGATGCTATGGTGTGATGAATTAATATTAGTGGATATGAAGTTTATCTAAAATAAAAAATCTGTGCAAACCCTTTTAATCAGTGGCATCTGTGTTCCAATATTTAACTACTATGGTCTGCAACAATTACCCATTCGCCATTTATTTTTCTAATGAGTAAAGTATAATGACCACTCACATCACCAACAGTTCTTTTTAAGTACCATTTGCCCACCACAAAATAATACTCCTTGGAAAGTTTTTTCATAGACAAAACAGTGCTGGTGAATTTACCCATTATTGCAGTATCAGGATAACCTTTTTTATAATTTTCCAGGGTTATATTGTAACCATATTTAGGTCCATTTTTACCAATAAACAACAGGCTATCATTTTGCCAATACCCTTTCATAAAAGTTTCAAGGTTGCCATTGTTCCAGGCTGTTTCTTGTGCTTGCAGCATTTTAAGAATGGCCGTTTCATTGTTATTTTGGGTAAAAGAAAAAACAGAAAGCAAAAGGAACAGCGATAGAAAAAATGATTTCATAAATAATATTTAAAGTAATTTTTTAGAATGCTAACATAGCGTGTTTACCTTAATTTAGCTCGAATTTTTGTGAATGAATAAAAAGTATTTCTGCTTAACAATTGTGACTCTGGCTATTATTTTTAATGGCAAAGCACAAACATATAGTTCGCTCATTGATGACTCTACGATTATGGAGTTTATGAAATGGAAGATTGAAAAAGATACTTCAATTAAAGCAAGAGGCGTAACAGCTAATTTTACTTTATCAAAACATATATTGAAGTGGCACGAATATGAGATTAACATAGATACTGCAAAAGCAATGAATAAAGATGCTTATATGTGTTTTAGAAATACAAGAACTGATTGGCTCGATTCAATATTTTCGGCAAAAGATTATTTATTCTTTACCAAACAAAATAGTAGTCGCCTTAAATCTGATTGGAAGTTTGATTTTTTTGACAACTCAATAACCAACTCAAAATACAATCACTATTTAATGCTGCCTCTATTTTCAATTAATAAAAAATATGTCATAATAAAAGACTTGTTTTATTGTGGTCAGGGTTGTGGCGAATTTTTTATAACACTTTATAAAAAGAGTTCAAATGGTTGGGAGTATTTATCTGAACTAATTGGTGGAACTTTTTAAAACAAAAAATTTATGCCCTATAAACAACATCTTTCCAAAGACAAAAAGCTTGCTAAAATTTTAGTTGCAGAACATCATCAATTGGAACTAAAAAAGAATATTCCATTGCGTTTAATGGCAAGTATTATGGGGCAGCAATTAAGCACTAAAGTAGCAAAAGTTATCTACCACAGGTTCCTCGATTTATATGGCAAAAAAGAACCAAAGCCACAACAGGTAATAGATACACCACACGAAACTTTAAGGGCAATTGGGCTTAGCAATGCAAAAGTGCAATACGTTAAAAATGTTGCAGCCTTTTGTATAGAACATAAAATCAATGACAAAAAACTTTCAACCCTGAGCAATGAAGAAATCATTGACTTACTCACCCAAATTAAAGGTGTTGGCAAATGGACAGTTGAAATGTTGCTAATGTTTTCTTTGGGTAGAGAAGATGTATTTGCAGTAGATGATTTAGGCATTCAACAAGCAATGCAAAGGCTTTACAACATTGACCCAACCAATAAAAAATCTACGAAGGAAAAAATGCTGCAACTATCTCAAAAATGGAGTCCTTACAGAACCTATGCCTGCCTGCATTTATGGAGCTGGAAAGATAACACACCAAGTGCTTAATCTTCCTCTTCTTCAAATGCAACAGCCAGTTCATTTGTCTTCACAAAACTGCACCACTTGCAATCCTCCTTACCACAGCCAGTGTAAAATTCTTTTGCCTGTATCTTTTGCCAGGTAGTTTTTATCTGCTCTTTAACTGTTGTAATGTCTGCTGGGGAAATCACTAATTTTTCCTTGCGATATTGTTTTTTTTCATCAGGTTCTATAAAGTCAAATTCTGTTGAAACAGCGTTCCAGTTTGGGTTTGAGGTATTGTTATCCAATAGTATTTTATAGAAAACTCCTTGTCTCCAGTAATCTCCACCAAGCTCATTTTTCTCGTTGGGAGCATCAAATGTTTTCTTATCCTTTTTGGCTTTATCGTAATTACCTGTTTTGTAATCAACCACATTAATATTGTTACCATCAAACTCCAGTTTGTCAAGTTTACCTTTCAATGGAACGCCTTCTACCATTACATTTCGTATGCTTCGCTCTACCGAAACTATTTTATTGAATGTGTTGATATACTCATTGTAATAACCAGTTAAAACCATTATACCTTGCTCCAACCTTCTATCAAATTGCTCTTGGGTAAAATTCTCTCTATGCCTGTGTAAATACCATTCAAAATCTGCAATAAAAGTTTCTAATGAAGGAAAGGCATTGGTACTGCTTGCTTGCATTTTTTTAAACAGTTGGTCAAGGGCGTGATGCACAGCACTACCAAATTCTGTGGCTTCATTTCGTCCACTTGGCACACGCACAATATTATTGTAATAAAACTGTAAAGGGCATTTTAAGTAATTGTTGAGAGCCGTAACATTCATTACAAACTTGTCAATAATTGGTGTTACAAAATCTTCCTCAATTTTATCAATCAAAGGTTTTGCAGTTGATGTAAACTGCAATAAAGCAAAAGCAAGTTTATCATCTTCACCAATCGAAACTGTATTTGTAGGTATGGCAAAAGCATCTTGTATTTCTGCAATAAACATAGATGGCTCACAAACTTTTCCATCATCATTATACTGAGAATAACTAATGATTAAATGCTTTGCAGCCCTTGTTAATGCTACATAAAACAGCCTTCTTAACTCTTCATCAGCATCAATATCTCCACCAATATTTGTTGCATTTTCAAACACCGTATCTGGCAATTTATAACCACCACTTGGCTTTCTTTTTTTCTCCCAAATATGTGCATTTGCACCAGCAATAAAAACATATTCAAACTCCAAACCCTTGCTGCCGTGGGCTGTTAAAAGATTTACACCTTTGTCATTACCACTCACATCAATCAAAGGCAAAGGCAGTTTTTCATCCTGCATCAGCTCTATCATTTGCACCAATTGCATCAATGAAATATTGGGGTTTCTTGATGTTTCATTCTTCACAAAATCAAAAACACCAGTAATTAATTTCAGTAAAAAATGTTTTTCAGTACTCAACATTATTTGAACTAACAAATTTGTTTTTGTAATGATATTGCTAAGAACATTTTGTATGGTTTCATTGCTAACATCAGCAACCAATTGTTCAATAACGGCAGATGCTTTTTTTAATTCTTTACTAATTGCATTGCTGTCAAACAAGTCTCTTGCAGGTGCATTTGCTTTGGTAAAAAGCAACTCACGAATAGAGGTTTTATTTTCACCAAATTGTCTGGAAGCCACTTCTACACTTAGTTTGGCAATATCAATAGGCTTGATATTCCAAAAATTAAAATGCAAAATTTCAAATAACATTTCATCGCCTTCATAAGGTCTGTCGTGTTCAGCAGCTAAATATTCAAGCAATAAAATAATTTGCTTCGCCAATGGTTGCTCAAAAATATTAAGTTGCCTTTTGCTGTAATAGGCAATATTTTTTTGCTTAAAAAACATAGTCAGTTGCTCGCCATATTTATTTTCTTTATAGATAATGGCAATGTCTTTTGGCTGAACACCTTTATTTATAAGTATTTCAACCTGTAGCGTTAAATAAATAAGTTCTTCACTTGCACTAGCACATTCAACAATTTGTGGTTGAATATTCAGGTTTATCAATGCTTCATTTGCAGCAATAATGTCTTTACTAAGGTTGGGAATTTGATTAATTAATCGTTGTGTGTTTTTATCAATAATAGTTTTTGAAATGTCCAAAATCGGCTGCACACTTCTGTAATTATTTGTAAGCACAACAGTTTTTAATTGCTCTGTAAACGTGTTGGCAAAGCCCAGCATATTCTCAACATTTGCACCTTGAAACCTATAAATACTTTGGTCATCATCGCCCACAACAAAAATACTTTCTGTATAATCTGGCTGGTATAACTGGCTGATGATTTTATTCTGTGTACCGCTTGTATCCTGATATTCATCAACAAGTATATGATTGAATTTGCTTGAATATTCATCCAGTAAAATAGGATTTTCTTCAAATGCTTTTATCACCCAATTTATCATATCATCAAAATCATAGAGGCTTCTTTTTTTCATTAAATTCTGAAAATTACCAAACTCATTGATAGCTGCACGCAGCTTATTCATTTTCTCATTTTCTTCATCAATTTTATTTTGCTTTAAGTCGCCAGCATTAAATTCTTTATATTTTTTTTTGTAAATAAATTCATCCCTTGTTGGTAAATCTGCAAGGTATTTTTCTATACAATTTAGTAGAAATTCTTTTGTCCAACCTTCACGTTTCATATTGCTGAAAAGGCTTCTTAGATTACCAATTTCATAATATACATCTCCCCTGTAACGCTTTAGTGGATTATCTTTGGTGAAACCATCAATCAATTTTTTAAACAGTTCTATCTTCTCCAAATCGCTGATTGGATTGAGTGATGTTTTCTCAAACAAGTGAAGGTTATCCTGTATTACATCATTGCAAAAACTATGAAAAGTATGAATGTTTACCTTGTAGGCATCTGGACCAATAAAACTCAGCAAACGCTTACGCATAGCCACAGTACCAGCATCTGTATAGGTAAGACAAAGTATGTTTTGTGGTAGTGTATCAGTCTCTAAAAGTATCTTGCCAATTCTTGCTCCAAGTATTTGTGTTTTACCTGTTCCTGGCCCAGCAATTACCATTACAGCACCATTAATGGTATCAACTGCTTCTTGCTGCTGAGGGTTTAATTTGCTATAAACTTCATTAAATTTTTCAAGTTGCTTTTCTTGGGTCATTACACTTTTGTTTACAGCAAAGATGCACTGTGTTGCTAATTTTTAGAAAGTTTTATATGCAGCAAAATAAGTTTTAAAAGTGCATCGTATTACCAAAAGAAAAAGCCATTGATAAGAATATCAACGACTTTTTTTTGTAACCTAATATGAGAAATTTTTAGAAATTTAATTTAAGTCCCAATTGACCTTGCCAACGTGAGTTGATAGGATCTAAAGTATAGTACTGACCACTTAAACCATTTGGTTTAATAAAGTTGTAAGTTGGTGTGTAACCACTTGTAGGAATACCTACAGCTTTACCACTAGCATCTTTAGTGTATTTTAAGAAGTTAACAGTATAGTTATTTACGTTGGTAACAAAGTTGATATGTCCCCATTCGTTATTCAATAAATTCAACACATTGAACACATCGAAACTAACTTGCAATGTTTGAAATTTGTTTGTTTTGCTAAGTTTAAATTCGTGCATAATTTTCATATCCAATTGATCTGTCCAAGGTGTATGCAATCCATTTCTTTCAGCATATTGACCTCTACGAGTTTTTAAATAGCTATCGCCATTAATGAAAGCATCCAAATCTGTCCATTGTTGAGACGCAGTATAAACAACTCCATTAACAGTATAATCAGCTAAATTAATATCGCCTTGATTTTTTGGAATGTATGGCAATGGTGCATTTGAACCACCTGTACCAGGTGCAGATTGATAAACTAAGCTGTAAGGATTACCAGATTGACCAGCATAAACAAAAGCAATTGAAGTAGTATGTCTTTCGTTCCAAACAAAGCCAGTAGCAATGCTTCCAACAATACGATGACGTAAGTCGAAATTAGAATTAGACAACTGTGGTGTATTTGGTGTAACACTTGGATTTAAGTTATAATTACTCTCCCAAGAGTTACGAATACCGTTGCTCATATCTTTACTTTGACCATAGGTATAAGCTACGCTCCAATTAAGATTTAAGCTATGATTACCCATTTTAATATTATTGGTCGTTTTGCTTAATTGTGCTGTAATATTATATCTGTAACCTTCGTGTGTATTACTTAAAAAATATACATTTGAGTAAGCAGTATTATATTTTGCTTTACCTGTGTAAATAGGAGATTGTGTTGGTCCACTTGCAAAATATTGTGCAGAGTCAAACAAGTTGATTTGTTGAAACTTAACGTCATTAAGGGTTTTAGTGTACAATAGATCTAAAGTAAATTTATATCCTTTACCAAATTTGTAATCAAAAGCAATGTTTGTTCTCCAAACGCTTGGTAACTTAAAATTGTTATCTACTACATCAACTTCTCTTGTTGAACTTTTTGATGCACCACCATATTTTGTAACAGTATCTTTTAACCCATACGAATTAATTGCTAAAGGTACTTTTGTTGTACTTGGAATACTGTTCCAATCAATATTTCCATAAGTGTTACCATTTAAAGTGTAACCATAGCCCATCCACGCAAAAGGAACTCTACCAATAAAAATACCAGTTCCACCACGAATAACGAAGCTACCATTTCCTTTAACATCAATATTAAAACCTAATCTTGGAGAGAAATTCACCTTGCCTAAATAAGAATTTTGTAATTGACTAAATGGTGTGTTACTATAAGTTGGATTTGCAAATGTTGAAGCAACTGTTCCATTCAAACTTGAATCAACACCTGGCTGGTTCCCTACAGTTGAATAATCTATTCTTAAGCCTGGGGTGATTCTAACTCTTTTGCTGATAGAAATTTCATCTTGACCATAAAGACTCATTAATGCAACAGTAAAAGGGTTTGGAGGATTGTTGTAAATAGCTTCTCTATCGTTAGCAAGTTTACCTGTGTTTGAAGCAAATGCACCACGAACACGACTTGGATTATCTCCCAAGAAACTATTTAAACCTCTTGAATATTCCCAACGTCCATTCCAAGAATTAATGAAGCCGTAAGTAAGATTATAAAATTCGTTGTGTGTACCAAAAGTAAACTTGTGAATACCTTTTGTTACAGTAACATTATCACTCAATTCAATAGTTTGTTGTTTCATATTGTAGATAGAAGCTTCTCTCCATGTTCCAGCCCAAATTCTACCATTATCAATATCCATAAAAGGAGCTAAAGTACCAGGAAAATCACGGTATTCGTGAACATTGATATAACCAACATTTAATTGATTGCTTATCGTGTTTGATATTTTGGTTTTAAGTTCAGCAACTAAGTTTAAGTTTTTTGTATGCTGTGTAAAATCTGTAGAACCAAATTGAAAGTTGGTAGAAGAACGTTCTAAATTATTTCCCCAACCACTTGTGTAAATAGCACGAAGCATTAAGGTACTTTTCTTATCCAAGTTAAAATCTAAACGAGCAAATACTTTATCACTATTGGTAAAAATTTTATACGCACCTGTATAGCTTCCAACATTATATCCTAATGATTGAAGTTTGTTATCAATTTGTTGTGCTTCGCTTAAAGTAATAGCAGCACCTGCATCACCTACATTGTAAAATGTTGGTTCTTGACGACGAGTTTGCTCATAATTTACAATAAAAAATGCTTTATTTTTTACAATTGGTCCACCAATTGTTGCACCAGTTTGATGGTCATAAAATTCAGAACCAATGCTTGTTTTTTTACCATCAACACTTTTGCCCATTAGTCCAGTTCCAAATAAATTTCTTGAATAAGCATAAACTGAACCGTGAAAATCATTAGTACCACTTTTGGTAACAGCATTTACACTGCCACCAGTAAAGTTTCCAAGTTTTACGTCAAATGGAGCAAGCTGCACTTGTACTTCTTGAATCACATCAATACTGTAAGGATTAGTTCTTGTGCCAGCACCAGCAGCACCACTTTGTCCACCACCACTTACACCTCCAAAAGAATTACTAAATCCAATAGCATCGTTATTTACAGCTCCATCAACTGTTAAGTTATTATATCTGAAATTAGAACCTGCAAAAGAGTTGTTATTTGATTGAGGTGTTAAACGAGTAAAGTCAGAGATACTTCTACCTATTGTTGGTAAAACAGTAAGTTGCTTTCCTCCTACTGTTAATCCAGAGCCTGAACTTCTTCTTCCAGAGCCATTTATCACAACTTCTGTTAATTGTGTTGCAGTAGAATGTATTGCCACATTAATATCTGGGTTACTACCCAATGAGAGATATTGTTCTTTTAAAGTTTCTTCTTTAAAACCAATGCTTTTAATAGTGATTGTGTAAGGTCCACCTGGTTTTAAATCAGGAATAACAAATAAACCTTTGCTGTTTGTTTGTCTTGATGTAATAAAACCTGTTGGTTCGTGCTTTACAGTAATAGTAACACCATTTGCAAACGCACCCTTATCATCGGTAATTGTACCTCTTAAGGTAGAGCCTGTTTCTTGCGAAATACCCAATATTGGTAAGGCAAATAATAGGATAACTAAGAACTTTGTAGTAAACTTTTGTAACATATTTTTCATTTGCTGCAAAAGTGATGTTGCAATGTTACCTAAATGTTAACTCATTGTTACGAGTAAATTACCATAGAGATTTTTAATATAAAAAGCCTTCGATGTTATGGTAAACATCGAAGGCTTTTAAGTTCCTCTTTTTAGCAGAGGGGTTGGGGTGAAGCTTTGCTACAGCTTCTACCCTTTATTCTTTTTCCTGTTATCTCTCATTCTTTTGACACCTACTATGCCTGCTGCTGCTAATACCAAACTAATTCCTCCATCTATCGGTGTATCCACATCATCGGGTGCTGTAGGTTGACTGTAAACAATCGATGGTAATGCAATTGATAATATCATTATTAACACCAATAATTTCGCTCTTGTTACTATGTGTTTCATACGCTTTTTTAATCGTTTTTTTTGTTGTTCTTGTTGTTGTTCTTCTTCTTCTTGGTCGTTCTATTATTCTACTACCATCACTGTTTGATGATATACTTTGCCTTTGCTGTCTGTCAACTGCAACTCATATCTACCTGATGATAATGCAACACTGCTATTGTTCAACTGTAACGTTGTGCTACCATTGTTGCCATTGTGTTCAAGCGTTGTTGTATGTACTACTTGTCCTACAGCATTGTATAATCTTACTGTGTAAGTGCCTGCTGCAAGTCCATTGGTTTGTAATCCTATGCTATTGCCCCTTACTGGATTTGGATATACCGTAATTGGACTATTGCTGTTTTGTTTGCTTAGGTTTACTACTACAATGCTGCTATAAACTATCGTTCCATTGTTTTGTGTTGATTGGATTCGGTAGTAGTTTACACCATTTACTGGACTGTTGTCTGTATAGCTATAACCATTGGTGGTGCTACCATTCTTTGCAAGTATTGCCGTGGTGTTGAGTTTGCTGAACTTAGTACCATCTGTTGATTTTTCTATCTCATAGCTTTTGATATTGTTCTCTGCTATGGCTGTCCAATCTACTACTACTGCCTGTTCTTTTTTGTAGGCTTTTACCGTTAAAGCATTGCTCGTTGGTAAAGCTCCTGTGCCATTGAAGATAAAGTAAAACCTGTCTGCTGCATTGCTGCCTGATACACTTGTTACACTAAAATCTACTGTTGTTGGTGTGCTTAAACTGATGGATGTGCCTTGATTTAAAAACTTATCTACCAACACACAATTGGTTACACTGGCATCAAAATTAATTGGGTTTACCACAAAGCGATAGTTCGCTACATTCATATTGGTTAAACTTAAAAATAAACTGTCTGATGCTGTAATGTAGGGTCTGGCCTCAATAGATAAACTGCTGCCATCACGTTTTAATGACATATTCTCTATTCCTGTCGTTGACCACTTTAACGCATCGTAATCGTCTGCTCCAGTATTAAAATTATTACCATACATAGCTATAATACCATCTGTTTCATTAGCTACAGCATTGGCATCTAAAGCAAATAATCCAACCTTAAAAATGTCTAATAAATTATTTATTGTACCAGTTACTTGATTATTTTGTTGTGATGGAGCTTTATTGCCCTCTGCAAAAACGATACTCGCTGTTGCACTGTTTGGCACTACAAAAAATGCCTGTCCACTCTGAAAATATTGGGTTGTACTGCCAGATGTTGGAGTCCATACTCCTATGGTAAAAGTTACATAACCACCAGTAGTATTAGCAGTACTACCAGTTTTATTTGGATCCCATACATAAACGCTGTTTCCAATATTGTTGTAAGTTACTGCACTCATATCCACAGGGCAAGCATAAGGATTGCCCAATAACCAACTCTTACCACTGGCACCAGTGAAAGTAAAAGTTTGTGTGCCTGTTTGTAATTTACCTTTTGATGCAAGGGTTGTTGCAACAAACGCATTTGGGTTTATTCCAGCCCCACCATTCGTTGGTGTCACAGTTCTATCACCTCTAACAAATAAGAAGAATCCTTTATTGTCTGCATTACCACTATTGCCTGCTTGGGTTTGGGTATTAGTATTAAGTACTTTTGTCCAGGCTCCTGTAGTACTATTGTAAGTTTGTAAGCTAGCTGCATTGGAATAGTTGTCTATACCATTACCTGCTGTTGTAGTATCAGGTCCTGTGATTCTTGTGCCATAATTAGCACTATATCCAAAAGCACTTTGCCAGTTGCCTGAAACATAGCCTTGCGAAATACCACTATAAGTTATTGGTGCTGTTATTGCTCTCCAGCCTCTGGCTGCTTTGTGTATATATTTTTCTACTGTCACTTGCCCACTAATGGTACCTCCAACTTGATCAACATAAGCTGTGTTACTTCCTGATGTACCAGAAATGCTTCTTAGTACTAACACATCACCAGTATTTAATGTACCATTACTTACACTAAGCCTATTGAACAAATTTAGTTTATTACCCAAAGTCACGCTGCCATTGCTACCACTCACTACTAAGTTTTGTAAAGCATTTGTTCCAGTAGTTGTAGAAACATCGGCACTTGTGGTTTGGTCAAAGTAAATTGTGCCAACACTCGATGTTGAACCTATTGTTAAATTACTAGTACTGCTTCCTGTAAAGCTATTAGTCGCACTCATTCCACTTACTGTACCATTTAGCGTTAAAGTATTGCTACCAATTGATAATTTACCTGAGGTAAATGCAAGTACACCGGATACTGTAAATGCTTTATCAAGTGTTACGCCATTTGTATTGTTTATGGTAAGGTTAGTCATAGTTCCTGCAGTACCATTGTTAATGGTTGTTGAACTACCTGGAAATGTTTGTGAAGAACTGCCTTGTAAAACAATTGTACCCAAATTATTAATAGTGCCACTACCTCCAGCATAAGTGCTAGTGATAGTAAGGGTAACTCCAGCATCAACTGTTAAATTACCACCACCACTTAAATTTAAATTAGCAATAGTTTGGTCACTACTTATTTGTAATGTACCACTATTAACAGTACAATTATTAGTTGCAGGTATAGTTGTTCCACCAGTATGATTTAATTTTAAAGTTCCGCCACTAATGGTTGTTGTGCCTGTAAAAGTATTAGCACCCGTAAGTGTAATAGTTCCTGTTCCTGATTTTGTAACAGAATTAGTAGCTGTAGTAGAATTGCTTGTTGCTGTTAGCCCATCAGCTATAACACCACTGATGGTTGAAGAACCATTACCATTGCCCAACTCTACAGTTGTAGATGAAGTTAAATCACCATTTTTCCAATAATTATTATTACTGTTTCCACCACCAAAAGAATAAAAAGCAAAGCTTTGAATTTTACTTGAAGAAGAAGGAGCGTTTAACATTGATAAGTCATAATAAGTCGTCCCATTCAACGTTATATTTACGGTATTGCTCGATGTAACTTTTATTTTAAATGTGGCATCACTACCCGCAGTTGGATATGTTGATGTATATGGATTTGAATACCAATTTCCATTGTTTAGTATTTCAAAATAAGCTCTTTGATTCGTGTTGAAATTGCTGGTTGCAGTATAAGTAGTATTATCGTTAAATGATACCCCTACTGCTCCACCACTTGAATATATTGAACTAGAATTTCCAATATAGCCAGTAACCGTAAATTCATCTCCAACTTGCAAAGGTCTAGCAGTACCCGATCCTACACCATTCGTAGTAAATGTTTGAAAGTGGGCTACCTGCGGTGTTCCAGAACAACTTCCATTTGAGTACATACCAATTTCTGTTCCCGAATTATTAAATGTTCCAGCAAAACATCCAGAGTTAACACTTGTTTGAGTGGCATTACCATTTCCTGTTTGTATAGTGTAGGTTTGGCTTGTTTGAGAAAATCCGGTGAATTCAATCACAGAGATCAACACGAAAATAATAAGTAAAATCTTTTTCATACGGAAGTTTTTATTGTTATTAAATATTTTTAGTTGCTAACAAGCAAGTATTTTTTAATTAAAAAAAATCAACGCAATCGTTGACAAAGAATTATTGAGAGTGTAAAAATAACACATTATATCAAATAGCAAAAAAAATTATAGAAACTTCTACAACATCAAGCTACAAGTTTAAAATACATAAATTTTATCAATGCGAAAGTGCTGATTCAAACCAACAAAAAGCCTTCGATGTTTGGTAAACATCGAAGGCTTTTAAGTTCCTCTTTTTAGCA
>JANYEP010000018.1 GCA_025363075.1 Chitinophagaceae bacterium
GTGCAAAATTTTGGGTGGGTCCTGCACTTGAAAAAGGGTTTTATTACGACATAGATTTAGGCGATAATAAATTAACAGATGCTGATTTAGAAACGCTTGAAAAAAAGATGAATGAATTGGCGAAACAGGCTAATCCATTCAATCGTAGCTCACAAAGTAAAGCAGAAGCCATTACTTATTTTAAAGAAAAAGGCGATGAATACAAACTGGATTTATTGGAGAAATTAGAAGATGGAAATATTACTTTTTATCAACAAGGAAAGTTCACAGATTTGTGTCGTGGACCACATATTCCCAACACTGGTTTCATCAAAGCAATTAAACTAACTTCAATTGCTGGTGCTTATTGGAAAGGCGATGAAAAAAACAAGCAATTAACACGTATTTATGGTATTACTTTTCCTAATCAAAAAGAGTTGGATGAATACTTGTTGATGTTAGAGGAAGCTAAGAAAAGAGACCATAGAAAGTTGGGAAAAGAGCTTGGTATTTTTACTACAAATGATGATGTTGGTCAAGGTTTAATTTTATGGATGCCTAATGGCACTGTGATTATTGAGGAGCTTGAAAAACTTGCAAAGGAAACAGAGAATGCAGCAGGATATAAAAGGGTTGTTACACCCCATATTGCCAAAGAAAATTTATACATAACAAGTGGGCATTTGCCATACTATGCAGATAGTATGTTTCCTCCTATGGAGCTTGATGGAGAGAAGTTTTATTTAAAGGCAATGAACTGCCCTCACCATCATAAAATATTTGATGCTGAACCAAAGAGTTATCGTGATTTGCCCTATAGAATTGCAGAGTATGGAACTTGCTACAGATACGAGCAAAGTGGTGAATTGTTTGGCTTAATGCGTGTTCGTTGTTTGCATATGAACGATGCACACATTTATTGCAGCAAAGATGATTTTGCACAGGAGTTTAAGGCTGTAAACGAAATGTATTTAAAGTACTTCAAGATATTTGGCGTAGAGAAATTTCAAATGCGTTTGAGTTTACATAACCCAGAAAAGCTTGGAAAAAAATATGTAAACGAACCAGAACTTTGGAAAGAAACAGAGGAAATGGTTCGTGCTGTTTTAATAGAAACAGGAACTCCATTTGTTGAAGTGCAAGATGAAGCAGCGTTTTATGGTCCTAAAATAGACGTTCAAATTTTTAGTGTTATTGGTAGAGAATTTACTTTGGCAACCAATCAAGTTGATTTCGCACAAAGCAGAAGTTTCAAACTTTCATTCACTAATCAAAATAATGAACCTGAAGTTCCAGTGATTATACATCGTGCACCATTAGGTACTCACGAAAGATTTATTGGGTTTTTATTAGAACATTATGCAGGAAAATTTCCTGTTTGGTTAGCACCATTGCAAGTAAAAATTTTACCTATCAGCGATAAATTTTTGCCTTATGCTCAAACAGTTTTAAAACAATTGTTAGCAAAAGGTGTGCGTGTAGAAATAGATGACAGAAATGAAAAGATTGGCAAAAAAATTCGTGATACAGAATTAATGAAAGTACCATATATGTTGGTTATTGGCGAAAAAGAAGAGGTTGAAAACAAAGTTTCAATTCGTCGTCAAGGCAAAGGAGATGCAGGTCAACAAACTGTCGAAGAATTTATTTCAAATATTTGTGAAGAAATTTTACACAGAAAGTCTGGAGAATAACATTATTTTTGAAAAAATATTTATAACCAAATAATACTTAATGGCATTTCCACCACGCCCAGGAGGCGGCAGATTTAATCCACGTTTTAATAGAATTCCAGAACCCGAACATCGTATTAACGAAAAAATAAGAGTTCCTGAAATTAGGTTAGTGGGTGAAAACATTACAATCGGTGTTTACTCAACAATTGATGCATTAAAAATTGCAAGAGAATTAGAACTTGACTTAGTTGAAATTTCTCCTAATGCTTCTCCCCCAGTTTGTAAAGTAATTGACTACAAAAAATTCCTTTATGAGAAGAAGAAAAAGGAAAAAGAAATGAAAGCCAATGCTAAGCAAAGTGAGGTTAAAGAAGTTCGTTTTACACCAAGCACAGACGATCACGATTTTAACTTTAAAGCAAAACACGCTGAGGGCTTTTTAAAAGATGGTAACAAAGTAAAAGCTTATGTGCAGTTTAAAGGTCGTGCTATTCAGTTTAAAGAAAGAGGCGAATTGGTTTTGCTAAAATTTGCTGAAAGACTTGCAGAAGTTGGACAACCAGAAGCTTTACCAAAATTGGAAGGTAAAAGAATGTTTTTGATGCTTACTCCAAAAACAAATAAAAAGAAAAAAGAAGAAAAGTCTGCTGAATAAAATTTAGACTTAGTATCATAGTAAAATAGCCTTCGATTGAATCGAAGGCTATTTTATTTATTGTCAAATCACAATCTATCAATAACTGACAATTAGCCACTATTTTCGCAACCTAATTTTTTTTGATGATAGAGGTTTTAAATAAAGTTCACGATGAAACAAAGCAGGGCGAAGCTTTTGCTCCTTTTGCTATTGACACAAATGTTTACAAGAAACATTTCTACATAGAAAGCTATGGTTGTGCAATGAACTTTAGTGATAGTGAAATTGTGGCATCTATTTTAAACGACAATGGTTTTGGTGCTACAAAAAATCACGAAGAAGCCGACCTTATTTTAATTAATACTTGCAGCATTAGAGATAAAGCAGAGCAAGTAATTCGCAAAAGATTAACTGAATTTAGAATTTTAAAAAGAGAGAAAAAAGGTTTGCTTATTGGCGTTTTAGGTTGTATGGCAGAGCGTTTAAAAGCAAAGCTTTTAGAAGAAGAAAAATTGGTTGATTTGGTTATTGGACCTGATGCTTACAGAAGTTTGCCAACCTTAATTGAAGAAGCAGAAACTGGTCAAAAGGGTGTGAATGTTTTGTTGAGCAGAGATGAAACTTATGGAGATATTTCGCCAGTTCGTTTAAATAGTAATGGCGTTACAGCTTTTGTTTCTATCACTCGTGGTTGCAATAATATGTGTAGCTTTTGTGTAGTTCCTTTTACTCGTGGAAGAGAAAGAAGCAGAGAAGCAAAATCTATTATTGCCGAAGCGAAAGACTTATTTGACAAGGGTTACAGAGAAGTGACATTGCTTGGACAAAATGTAGATAGTTATAAATTTGAAACAGAAAATGAAGTGGTAACTTTTGCAAACTTGTTAGAATTAACTGCACAAATTTCTTCAGAATTAAGAGTTCGTTTTAGCACTTCTCATCCAAAAGATATTACAGATGAAGTGTTGTTTACAATGAAGAAATATGACAACATTTGTAAGTGTATTCACCTGCCTGTACAAAGTGGCAACACAAGGGTGTTGGAGTTGATGAATAGAACTTATACACGTGAATGGTACATTTCTAAAATTGATAGAATAAGAGAAATAATGCCAGAGTGTAGCATTACAAGCGATTTTATTGCTGGCTTCTGCACAGAAACTGAAGAAGAACATAAAGATACATTAAGCATTATGGAATATAGCAGGTTTGATTATGCCTATATGTATTACTACAGCGAAAGACCAGGAACTTTGGCTGAAAGAAAATATGAAGACGATATTCCTGAAGAAATTAAAAAGAGAAGATTGCAAGAAATTATTGATGTACAAAGTAGATTAAGCAGAGAAAATAACCAACACGATTTAGGGCAAATTTATGAGGTGTTAATTGAAGCAGAAAGCAAAAAAAATAGTAACGATTGGAAAGGAAGAAATACACATAATAAAGTATTAGTTTTTTCAAAAGGTAACTATGGCTACAAAGCAGGCGATTATGTAAACGTGAAAGTAAATAGAGTAACACAAGGAACATTGTTGGGAGAAATAGTACCACAACCCTAAAGAGAGTTATGAATGTAATTATTAATAGTTTCAAAATCGTAATTCTACAATCAACAAATCGTAAATACATTAAATGGCAGACATACAATCAATAAAAAACAGATTTAATATAATAGGCAATTCGCCAGCACTAAACCACGCTTTAGATACTGCTGTGCAAGTTGCTGCAACAGATTTAACAGTTTTGATTAATGGTGAAAGTGGCGTTGGTAAAGAGGCTTTTAGTCAAATTATTCACGCATTATCTACTCGCAAGCACAATCCATTTATTGCTGTAAACTGTGGTGCTATACCAGAAGGAACTATTGATAGCGAACTTTTTGGTCACGAAAAAGGAAGTTTTACTGGTGCTGTTGATAGCAGAAAAGGCTACTTTGAAGCTGTAAATGGAGGTACTATTTTTTTAGATGAAATTGGTGAGCTTCCATTAGGTACACAAGCACGTTTACTGCGTGTTTTAGAAAGTGGAGAATACATAAAAGTTGGTAGCAGTAAAGTACAAAAAACAGATGTGAGAGTTATTGCTGCAACTAATAGGGAATTGCTTGAATATGCACACAAAGGTAAGTTTAGAGAAGACTTATACTATCGCTTAAGTACAGTGCCAATAAGGGTTCCTGCACTTAGAGATAGAAAAGAAGACATTAGTTTATTGTTCAGAAAATTTGTTGTTGATTTTAGCGAAAGATATAAAACTACTGCTGTGCAGTTGGATAATGCAGCAAAAGAATTATTAACCAATTATCCTTTTCCTGGTAACATTCGTGAACTTAAAAACTTAGCAGAACAAGTATCTGTTTTATCTCAGTCAACCATTATTACTTTAGATGAATTAAGGAAATTTTTGCCCGAAAAAAACTTTTCTCGTTTACCAGCATTAGCATCTCAACAAACCCAAGGTAGCGAGTTTGCCAATGAAAGAGAAATTTTGTATAAGCTGTTTTTCGATATGAAAAAAGATGTTACAGAATTGAAGAAAATGTTTTTAGAAATACTACAAAACCCAGCATTAGCAGGCAGTGCAGCTAATTATACTAAAGAAAGTTTAATGCAAGATTTCCCTATTTTGGCAAATCAAGAATTTCAGCAAACAAATGTGGGTCAACCACAAATTATTCCATCATATACACCACAAAATAATCAGCCTATTATTTTAAATAATGATAGTATTCAACATCACGATATTGTAGAAGAGTCTTTGAATATTATGGATAAAGAGAAAGAATTAATTATAAAAGCTCTTAAAAAACATAGAGGTAGAAGGAAGGATGCCAGCAATGATTTGGGCATCAGCGAAAGAACTTTATATAGAAAGTTGAAGGAATATGATATTGAGGAATAGAAAATTGTTTTATTTCCATAGCTTAGAATACAAACCAATAAACCTTGATATTAATGGTAAAGCTACTAACAGTAAATTTATTAAACAATAGAACTATGAGAAATTTATTCTCAACAATAAAGCACCCTTACTGGGTGCTTTATTGTTCTGTATTGATATTATTACAAACAATAGGTATTAAAGCCCAAATTAACTTAGTGCCTAATGCCAGTTTTGAGCAATACACAACTTGCCCATCAAATGCAACATTAAATGAGGCTTTAAGTAGCAAACCTGATATTTGGTATAAACCAGATACACGTGGGGCTGGCTACTACAATGCTTGTGCAACTGTAGGTCAATTGAATGTGCCTTATAGTGGCTTTGGTTTTCAATATGCGAGAACAGGTGTCGGTATTGTTGCAATGTATTATAGAAATGGACTTGAAAGTAAAACATATTTTCAAATAAAATTATTTGATAGCCTCAAGACTAGTAGGCTCTACTATGCATTATACTACATAAATTTATGTAATATAATGCGACTTGGTTGTAATAATATTGGTATGTTGTTTACCGATAGTGTGAGGTATGCAGATACCAGTAATGGCAAATGTGTGATGTTGGCGAATCCACAAGTTGTAAACTATGGTAACCCTATTATTACTGATACACTCAACTGGATAAAAGTAAGTGGCATTTTTAAAGCGAAGGGTGGGGAGCAGTATTTAACATTGGGCAATTTTAAAAGCAATGCCAATACAGCCTACACTATCACACAACCTACTGGTTATTATGGTGCAGGTTACTATGTCGATGATGTGGCAGTGTATAATTTAGATAGTTTTTGCCTAAAAGCAGATGCAGGGCGAGATACAACCATTAAAGTAGGCGACAGTGTGTTTATTGGCAGTTTAACCAATGGCTTAGATAGTGTGAAGTGGTATGCCAATGGTACAACATTGATAGATAGCATAAGACCAGGTTTTTGGGTGAAGCCTACTGCTACTGGCAGTTATTTTTATGTGTTGCAACAAGTGGTGAATGGGTGTTTTTCAAAGGACACGGTGTACGTAAACGTTACACCTTTGCCTTTGAGAATTATGAGTTATGAATTAAGAATTACGAATGATAGGCAAGTAGAGAATAGGTGGACAACAGCCAGTGAAATTAATGTTTCATACTTTAATATTCAGCGTAGCAGCAATGGAAAAGATTTTACAACAATACATAAAGAACAAGCAAAGAACCAAGCATTAAATAATTATAGCTTTGATGATGAACTAACGAGTAACAAGAAACAAGAAACGTGGTTTTACAGAATTGTGAGTGTTGACAAGGATGGAAAAACAAATGTTAGTGAAGTAAGGAATATTGAAGTACAAGGTACGAAATACGAAGTACGATTGTTTCCCAACCCAAGTAAGGATGTGGTGAATGTGGAGTGCAAGGAGGGAATAAAGGAAGTTAAAATATTTAATGGTATTGGTCAAGAGATTGCTTCGTATCCTCGCAATGACGTTAGTATTCATCATTTATCATTAAGCATTCATCGTTATTCTAAGGGTGTTTATGTAGTGCAAGTAACAACAGTAAATGGAGAAATGAAGAATGAGAAGTTGGTGGTGGAGTAGAAGAAAAACAGGATTACTTTGTGCAAATTGAAAGAATATGATATGGATGAATAGAAAAAAATTTGCAATTATTTGCTTGAATCTCAGATTTTACCCCTAATTTCTTTACTTTTGCAGCCTCTCAAAAAAATAGCCCCGAATTGGAAGCATTAATACCAAAGAAAAGAATTTTATTTATTGCCACCGAATTATCGCCATATTTGGAGTTAACTGAGTTCGCCGAAACAGTTAACAAATTGGCAATAAAATGCAATGACAATGGATATGAAGTTCGCTGTATAATGCCTCGATTTGGTGTTATCAATGAACGCAGACATAGGTTACACGAAGTAGTAAGACTCTCTGGTATCAACGTTTCTGTTGATGATGATGATTATCCACTACAAATTAAAGTTGCTTCTCTGCCAAGTGCAAGATTGCAAGTTTACTTTTTGGAAAATGATGATTTTTATAAAAGAAAGTTTCTATTTCACGATGAAAACGAAACGTGGTTTGATGATAATGGGTTAAGAACTATTTTCTTTGCAAAAGCAGCATTGGAAACTGTAAAGAAGTTTGGTTGGGCTCCCGATGTGGTTCATTGCAGTGGTTGGATGAGTGCATTGGTTCCAGCATTTATTAAAACTGCTTACAAGAGAGAGCCAGTTTTTGGTCATAGTAAAGTAGTTTTCACAATTGGTGAACATACTTTTGATGAAAAAGTAAATGATGCTTTTATTGACAACGCAATTGTTGGTAATACCATTACTGAAAAAGATTTAGAAATTTTTAGACCAGGAGATAATAATGCTTTGTATCGTGGTGGAGCCAAATTTGCTGATGCTATTACATTTGGTGCAGAGACAGTGAACCCAGAATTGCTGCAAGAATTTAGCAAGGTAAGAGGTAAAAAAGTAATTCAATACAAAGACAATAGTTTGATTTTAGATGATTATTTAGAATTATACAATAAGTTATCAGAACATTAAAATAAAATTCATAAAATACAATTAAAAAACAATGCCTTATTTATTTACATCAGAAAGCGTTTCTGAAGGACATCCAGACAAAGTAGCTGATCAAATTTCAGACGCTCTAATTGACAATTTTTTAGCCTTCGATCCTCAAAGTAAAGTAGCTTGCGAAACACTTGTAACAACTGGTCAAGTTGTCCTTGCAGGAGAAGTTAAAAGTAAAGCTTATCTTGACGTTCAAGAAATTGCTCGTGGTGTTATTCGTAAAATTGGATACACTAAAAGTGAGTATATGTTTGAAGCAAATAGCTGTGGAATATTCTCTGCTATTCACGAGCAAAGTTCAGATATTAACCAAGGCGTTGATAAAAAGAAAAAAGAAGAGCAAGGTGCTGGCGACCAAGGAATGATGTTTGGTTATGCAACCAACGAAACTGCTAATTATATGCCTTTGGCTTTAGATTTAGCTCATACTTTATTGATTGAGTTGGCAGCTTTGCGTAGAGAAAATAAAGCAATTAAATACTTACGCCCAGATGCTAAAAGCCAAGTTACACTTGAGTATAACGACAATAATCAACCTGTAAGAATTGATGCAATTGTTATTTCTACTCAACACGATGACTTTGATGCTGAAGCTAAAATGTTGGCTAAAATTAAAAAAGATATTGTTGATATTTTAATTCCAAGGGTAATGAAAATGTATCCTCAATACAAACATTTATTCAACAATAAAATTAAATATCACATTAACCCAACTGGTAAATTTGTTATTGGTGGACCACATGGTGATACTGGTTTAACAGGAAGAAAAATTATTGTTGATACTTATGGTGGAAAAGGTGCTCACGGTGGTGGGGCATTTTCTGGAAAAGATCCAAGTAAAGTTGATAGAAGTGCTGCTTATGCAACACGTCATATAGCAAAAAATTTGGTTGCTGCTGGTGTTTGCACAGAAGCTTTGGTGCAAGTAAGTTATGCAATTGGCGTGGCTCAACCAACATCAATTAACGTAAATACTTATGGTACTGCAAAAGTTAAATTGAATGATGGACAAATTGGAAAATTAGTTGAAGGCTTATTTGATTTGCGTCCTTATTTTATTGAACAACGTTTTAAATTACGCACACCAATATATAGCGAAACTGCAGCGTATGGTCACATGGGCCGTAAAAACGAAACTGTAACTAAAACATTTAAATCTCCTGATGGCAAAACTAAGACTATGAAAGTAGAATTGTTTACCTG
>JANYEP010000027.1 GCA_025363075.1 Chitinophagaceae bacterium
TGATAAGTTTTATTACAACAAACGACATTACAGGTGGCAATAGTGGCAGCCCTGTTATTAATGGTAAAGGCGAATTAATTGGACTTGCCTTTGATGGCAACTACGAAGCTCTAAGTCATAAACTTGCTTTTGATAAAGACCTAAATAGAACAATTTGCGTAGATGTTCGCTATGTATTGTGGTGCATTGAAAAATTAGGTGGTGCAAAACATATTGTTGATGAGTTGGACATTGTGAGCAAATAATAGTTTCATTATTTTAAATAAAAAACGCTCAAAGTATTATGCTTTGAGCGTTTTTATTTTGTAGTTAAACTTTTGTTATTTATTACATCTTAGCTTTACAAACTTTCTTTAAAGCCTTATGAAGTATTATTTTAAAAGCACTTTTTTAATATCAATTATTCTGGTAAATGCTTTCTTTCTTGCTGCACAAAGCAACAGTTGCAAACGTGGTAGAGGTTTAAATGCTGGTGCAATTAATGCAGGAGTTTTATCAACAGGTAACAGTGGCACTGGTGCAAATATTGATGTTGTTTATCAACGTTGCAATTGGACTGCTAATCCTGACGATGCAACAAAAACTTTAAAAGGAAATATCACTACTTATTTTAAAACTATTGCTACCAATGTAAGCACTATCAACTTTGATTTTAATAACACATCTTTTAACAACGATTCACTAAAAGTTTTTTATCACGGTGCAGCTTGTAATTTTTCTTTTCCAGCTACTGGCGAAGATGTTTTAAATATTAACTTACCTGTAACCCTTGTAAATATTGGCACTTTAGACTCAATCACTATTAATTACAAAGGAATTCCACCTGCTGCAAGTGGCCAAGCATTGGGCTACCAACGAGATGTTGATGGTGTCTCAAATAATTATATTTATACTTTATCCGAATCGTATGAAGATAAAGATTGGTGGCCTTGTAAAGCAGATATGCAAGATAAGATTGACTCGCTTGATATTAATGTAACTGTTCCATCTGCTTTTTGGGTAGCTGCAAATGGAGCAATGATTGACTCTTCAATTAGCGGTGCAAATAGAACTTTTAAGTTTAAACATCGCTATCCAATTGCTTCATATTTGGTGGCGTTGGGTATAGCAAAATTTAAAAGAATTTATTTAGGAACACAAACTGTAGGCAGCAACAATGTACCTTTTGTTGTTAATTATTTCCCTGATAAAACAGCTCCTGTTGAAGCAAATATTTTGAATGTAATGACTAACAATAAAACAGTGTTTGACACATTCAATGTTTTATATGGCAACTATCCTTTTGCCAAAGAAAAAACAGGGTTTTATCAATTTGGTTATGGTGGAGGAATGGAGCATCAAACTTTTTCTGCTGTTGATGGAGGAAGTTTGCAAGATGATGCTACACTTGCTCACGAACTTGGACATCAATGGTGGGGCGATAAAGTAACTTTTTCAACTTGGAAAGACTTATGGCTTGCTGAAGGCTTTGCTACTTATAGTGAGGTGCTGGCTTCAGAATTTGTATCAAGTATAGGAATGAATTGGGTTGCACAATTAGGAGGTATAAAGAGTATTGCACGAAGCAATAAATCAACTGCAATTTATTTAACTGATATTTCAAACTCAGATTCTGTTTGGAAAAATAACAATATTTCAGCAGTGTATGACAGAGGTTGTATGGTAGCTTCTATGTTGAGGGCTTTAATGGGAGATGCAAAGTATTTTACTGCTTGCAAAAATTATTTAACTGATACAGCAATTGCTTACAAAGCTGCTACCACAGCAGATTTGCAAAGAAATATGCAGGCACAATTTGGAGAAAATATGAGCAAATTTTTTAATGAATGGATATATAAAAAAGGCTCTCCAAAATATACTTTGCAATGGGGTAATGTAGCAAAGAAAATAAACATTAAACTCACGCAAACAGTTTCATCATCTGGTACTACAGGTACTGCTTCTACATTCTTTCCAATGCCCGTTGTTTTAAAAATTCAAGACACTATTAATGGCTTAGATACTACTGTTGTTATTTATCACAAAGCGGTTGATACATTAATGTTTTCTGGTAATGGTATTGGTGCTGTTGTTACAGGAAATATTATCTCCTATCAACTTTCTTTTACGCCAAATAAAATTTTATTTGACCCTCAAAATAAAACAATGGCTATTGGTACAGTAAGTTATGCTGTCATATTACCAATAACAAATATTGATATTGTTGCTAAAAAAAGCCAGGATAAAAACCAGATAACAGCAACTGTTATTACTACTGACGACATTGAAAAAGTTGAGCTACAAAAAAGTATTGATGGAAATAATTTTTATACTGTGGGATGGATGCAAGTTATTTCTTCAACTGATAAAAAACAATATCAATTGGTTGATGAAAGCATTGATTTTGCTGGAGTTTATTACAGAGTAAAAATGTATTCAGCAAATCAAACAGTGTTTTCAAAAATTATTTTTGTTGAAAATAAACCTGTTGAAGGCAAGATAATTCTCTCCCCAAATCCTGCTAAAAGGTTTGTGAATATTTATTTTACTAATGCTAAACATTCAGCAACAACTATTCAATTGTTGGATGCTGAAGGAAAATTAATTCAACAAAAAATAACAAGTGATAACCAAGCAAGATTTGAATTAGTTAATATTGCACAAGGTGTATATTTCATTAGTATTTTTAGTAACAACAAATTGGGTGAAACTAAAAAACTTATTATTGAAAAATAGTGTAAGATTATAATTTTTTTTAAATGCTTTTCAACTCGTTTTCATTTTTAATTTTCATTATTGTTGTTGTTCCGCTTTTTTATTTATTGCCCCACAAACAGCGATGGAAACTGCTTTTAGCAGCAAGTTGTTTCTTCTATGCTTTTTTTATTCCTGTGTATCTTTTAGTGCTTTTTGCAATTATTACAATCGATTATTTTGCTGCAATACAAATTGAAACAGCCGAACCAAAACACAAGAAAAAATTCCTACTAATAAGCCTTGCAGGAAACTTGGGTATATTGTTTTTCTTTAAATATTATAATTTCTTTACCGATAATTTTAATCACATCACGGCAGTTTTTCCCTTCATAAAAACAAGGTTACATCATCTTAATATTATTCTACCTATTGGTCTTTCGTTTCACACGTTTCAAGCAATTAGCTATGTGGTTGAAGTGTATAAGGGCAATCAAAAACCAGAGAAGCATTATGGCATTTATGCATTGTTTGTAATGTTTTTTCCACAGTTGGTTGCTGGTCCAATAGAACGTCCACAAAATGTGTTGCATCAATTTCACGAAGAAAAAAAATTTGATTTTGAAAACATATTTTCTGGCTCAAGATATATTCTACTTGGCTTGTTTATGAAGTCAGCAATTGCAGATAGACTAGCAATTCCTGTTGATGCGGTGTTTAATAATTCAACGCAATGGCATGGCTTTGCAATAGTGTTGGCAACTGTGTTTTTTGCTATTCAAATCTATTGTGATTTTGCAGGGTATAGCTATATGGCTTTTGGTATTGCAAGGTT
>JANYEP010000034.1 GCA_025363075.1 Chitinophagaceae bacterium
GCCACTGTTGAGTATGCTTCACCTTCATAATGGTTATCATAACCTTGAGCAATTAAAGCAGCAACTTTATTCTCTTCGTTTACTTTCCAATCAATAAATTCCATTATTTCAGGATGGTCCAAATCAAGACAAACCATTTTAGCAGCACGTCTTGTTGTGCCACCACTTTTAATGGCACCAGCACTTCTATCACCAATTTTCAAGAAGCTCATCAATCCACTTGAAGTACCACCACCACTCAATTTTTCTCCACTACCACGTATCTGAGAAAAGTTTGTTCCAACACCACTACCATATTTAAAAATCCTTGCTTCACGCACCCATAAATCCATAATACCACCATCATTCACCAAATCATCACTAACGCTCAAAATAAAGCAGGCGTGAGGTTGTGGACGTTCGTAAGCATTTTGAGATTTCTTTAATTGACCATCATTTGCATCTACATAATAATGACCTTGAGGCTTGCCAGTGATGCCATAACTTTCGTGTAAACCTGTGTTAAACCATTGTGGGCTATTAGGCACACAAGATTGATTTAATATACTATATACTAATTCTTCATAAAAAATAGTTGCATCTTTTTCTGTTGCAAAATAACCATAACGTTCGCCCCAAACTTTCCAGCAATTTGCCATTCTGTGAGCTACTTCTTTTGCAGAAGTTTCTCTACCTAAAGAGCCATCAGCTTGTGGTACACCAGCTTTTCTAAAATATTTTTGTGCAATAATATCTGTAGCAATTTGGCTCCACTGTTTTGGAACTTCTACATTATTCATTTCAAATACTTTTTCGCCAGTAGGGTTTTTAATTACACTAGTGCGATAGTCGTATTCAAATTGATCGAATGGCGAGATGCCTTCGATTGTAAAACGGCGGCCAAACTGTAAGCCTTTAGTGGTGGGTTGATGTTGCATTCGTTTTATTATTTAATTATTATGGGGTAGTTAAATTTTAGTTACCAAATACAATTACTGCAAGTGGAGAACGAAAATATCAGTCCGTAACTTTTTAACCAAACTTTCAATTTCAACAAACTGTGGATAAACTATGTGGATTTCGCTGCAAAGCATAAGGGTATTGGATTTTAAGAAATGTTCACATTTTAAATGTGTATTGTGTACAAAAATTGCATTGAAATTACAACAAAGTTCTCACTTCAATAACGATGGTGTTTTGAAGATATTTTAATGAAAGCCGTATTTAGATTTGCACAGTTGGGGATAACAATTCTATTTGCGATTTGGTGATTTTAGATTTACTATTTTTTGATAATTTTTTCTATGTGTTTCCTATTTGGCAGTAGTGTAACAAAAAATATTTTTAAACCAAATGCAACAAAATGAGAATAACAATTGTCTTAGTCTATATCTTTAAAACCTAAACTGTTGTATATGAGAAAATATTTAGTTGTAGTATGTTGCTTATTTTTTATTGCTGAAAAAAGTGATGCACAATATGTGAATATTCCTGATAGTAATTTTAGGAATTATTTATTACAGATATTTCCGAGTTGTTTTGATACTTTAGGTAGAATGGATACCACTTGTAGTGGTATTGTTAGTTACAATTTGAATTTTTATTTATCGTCTAAGAATATAGTTAATTTGGAAGGCATACAGTATTTCAAAAAATTATCATCTATTCAAGCCGAACATATTCATTCAATATTATTACCCAAATTACCCGCAACTGTAACACAACTTCAGTTCGATTATGACAGTAACATTGTTTTAAATAATCTCCCCGATAGTTTACAATTTTTTTCATGTAACTACTGTAACCTATCCTCACTTCCAAGTTTACCCAACTCTCTTAAAACACTTTACTGTAATTCAAACAATCTTACTACTATTACTAATCTGCCGAATTCATTAAATTGGCTTGAGTGTAGTTCAAACAACCTTACCAAACTTCCTGTCATTCCAACTTCGTTATCTTTTTTAGATTGTTCAAATAATTCTATTGATAGTATTAATGTTTATAACACACAACTTCGTACTCTAAATTGTTCTATTAATCCAACTCACGGAAACATTTTATTAAATAATGGAATAAGAGGTTTTTCGTGTGACTCTAATCAAATTCATTATTTACCTTTTTTGCCAAATAGCCTTTCTCAACTATCATGTTCTAATAATTCCCTCGATACATTAATTATCACGAATGCCAGCCTTTTTTTCCTGAACTGTAGTAATAATAATCTGAAGAAATTACTAATTAAAACTGACAGCATTGAAGGTTTATATGTGGGCCATAATCAGCTTACAGAATTACCAAATATAATTCATCCTAATTTTCAGTTGGAATCGCTTTATGCAAACGATAATCCCAATTTAGCTTGTATGCCCTTATTATTAGTTAACTATATTGATTATGGTATTAACATTACAAATACTAAGATTAAATGTGTGCCAAACAAACCTACTGACCACAGTCATTCTATAGATAAATTTAAACTCTGCAACGCCACTAACAACTCCAACCATTGCCAATCATTTCCTGTTG
>JANYEP010000052.1 GCA_025363075.1 Chitinophagaceae bacterium
GTCGTAACCAAAGCCATCGTTTCCTTTTTGTTCAGTAATAATCTCACCTTTGCAAATACCTATAAATTGATGTTGTTGTCCATTTAACATTAAAGAAATAACAGTTTTAAACTGTGCAGCTCTGTTGCTTTTTCTTTCTAAATTTTGCAATAATTTTTCTATGTTTTTTAATGGACTTTTTACATCGCCAGCATACCTTGCACTTAAAACGCCTGGTTCGCCATTCAAAGCCTCAACTTCAAGCCCTGTATCTTCTCCAAAGCAATCCTTACCTGTCAGTTTATAAATAAATGAAGACTTTTCAGCAGCATTTTCTTCAATGGTGTCGTGAGGCTCTGGAATATCTATATTAATTCCAGCTTCAGCCAAGGTTATAATGTCAAACTTAGAACCAATAACTGTTCTTATTTCATCAATTTTGTGTTGATTATTTGTAGCAAAAATTAAAGTATTCATCTATTTTTTGTATGATTTATTTTTCATCATTATATCGAAAACATTTGCTTTAAACATACCCATAATTTCGATTTTTCAACCTTTACTTCATTACTATCGCCAAGTAGATTAGTTAAGTCTGTTGCAATTAACATTTGGCAATTATCATAGTGTTGAATTCTATATTCTGGAAAAATCATTGGCAATTGAAACAGTTTCGCATCAACACCCATCAACAATAAATTTTTTGGTAAAAATTGTTGTTTAATCTGCTTATATACAATGTTTTTATTGCTCACGTTTACAATAGCAACATCTGCCAAACCAAGCTTACAAGCAGTAAGTAAATTAGTTAACAAATGTAATTTTTCATCTGCAATGTGAACAGCAGTATCATCACTCACCATTATCACCACATTTTTATTGTTATTTCCAAGAAAATTAATGCTACTTTCCTCTACTACAGAGGGTTCTACAACTTCTGCTCTTTTTTTTTCGACATCCTCAATCAACACGTTTTTGTACAAATCAGCAATTAAAAAAGAAGGCAGTATTGTCTCTTTAAAACTCATAAAAATAATTATATTAACAGTTGTTAGTTTTTCCTTTTATTTTGCACCAAATATACAGTTATGGAAACAGTTATGGATATAAACATTACGCGAGTTGAAAATAGTAAACTCAACGATTTAAATTTAGAAAATATTCCATTTGGAAAATATTTTAGCGACCATATGCTTGAAGCTGACTTTGAAAATGGTGAATGGAAAAATGTAGAAATAAAACCTTATCAGCCTATGGTTTTTGAACCAACTTTGGCTGCTTTGCATTATGGTCAAAGTATTTTTGAGGGAATAAAAGGTTATAAAGATGCACAGGGTGAGGCGTATATTTTTAGACCTTACGATAATTTTGTTCGTTTTAATCTCTCAGCAGAAAGATTGTGTATGCCAACTGTTCCAGAAGAAATTTTTATGGAAGGAATGAAACAATTGGTGGCATTAGATAAAAACTGGATTCCATTTAGAGAAAATCACAGCCTTTACATTCGTCCTTTAATGTTTGCAACAGATACTTTACTTGGTGTGCGTCCATCGGATACATATAAGTTTTTAATTATGCTTAGCCCAAGTGGACCTTACTACACAACACCAATGAAAATTGCTGTTGAAAAAAAATACACCCGTGCAGTAAAAGGTGGTGTAGGTTTTAGTAAAAACGCTGGAAACTATGCAAACAGTATGCTTGCTGCAAAAGAAGCTAAAGAAAAGGGCTACGACCAAGTGTTGTGGACAGATGGTTTTGAACATAAATGGTTGCAAGAAGTGGGTATGATGAATATTATGTTCATTATTGATGGTGTTGCAGTAACTCCAGATATTAGCGAAGGTACAGTGCTGAATGGTGTTACAAGAAACAGCATTCTTGTAATGCTACAAGAAATGGGCTTTAAAGTTGAAGAAAGAAAAATTAGTATTGATGAAGTTGTTGAGGCATATAAAAAAGGAACACTACAGGAGGTTTTTGGTTGTGGCACAGCTGCAACAATAGCACCAATTGCAGAATTGGGCTATGGCGACTTTAGAATGCCCTTTGATATTGATACCTTTAAAACTGCCATTGCATTGCGTAAACATTTTGATGATATCAGATACAGCAGAGTGCCTGACACTCACGGTTGGATGGTGAAAATTTAATTGAAAAACCAGTTTGGTATAAATAAAATAGCCCACAACAAATGTTGTGGGCTATTTTATATTTTGACAGTTAATAAATTACTTTCCCTTCCTTCTTTCTACTTCCCTTTTTATTAAAGCCAACTCACGACCAGTTTGTCCACTAACACTGCTATTTTCCTGAGCCCTACGCATTAGGTAAGGAATCACATCTCTAATAGGACCAAAAGGCAAATATTTACTAACGCTACAACCATTTGCAGCCAAATTAAAAGTAATATTATCACTCATTCCATAGAGTTGAGAGAAGTGAATATGTGGATGATTAAGCGAAATATTTTTTTGTGTCATTAAATCGAAAGCTGACAAATTACTTTGTTCGTTGTGTGTAGCTACGATGACAGATAAATCATTAATATTTTCTAAACAATAGGCAACTGAGGCATCAAAATCTTTATCTGTTTTTTCTTTTGTTGATTGAATAGGATCAGGATAATTTTTGCTATTTGCTCTTGACCTTTCTTTTTCCATATAAGCCCCACGAACTAATTTAACGCCCAATAAAAAATTACTTTGCTTAGCAATTCTATGAGATAGTTTTAAAAAGTCCAATCTATCGTGGCGATACAATTGAAAGGTATTAAACACTACCACCTTTTCTTTGTTAAATGCTTCCATTAGCTCCATAACCAATCTATCAATAGGGTCTTGAATCCAGGTTTCTTCAGCATCAACCAATACACCAACATTATGCTGAGATGCTATTTCGCAAATGTGATACATCCTATCTTTCACTCTCTCCCACTCATCATTTTCTAATTCATTATCGTGAATACCACTTCTTAATCTCGGTGCTTCGTTTAAAGTTTGTAGTAAGCTGAAACGTGCAACACCAGTAACTTTAACACTAATAAAAGGAATATTTTTTTGTGTGGCAGCATACTCAATTACTTTAACAAATTGCTCTGTTGCAGCATCAAAATTTGCCTCACTTTCTTTTCCTTCCACACCATAATCTAAAATTACCTGAACATTATATTTACCAAGCAAATCAGCTACTTCAGCAGTTTGCTCTAAAGTTTCTCCACCGACAAATTGTTTGAAAATTGTTTTGCGAATAATGCCATCAATGGGCAATCCAGTTTTCATTAAAAATGGTGTAAGCCTTGTGCCTATTGGAACAAAGAATGGATAGCTCATTGTGCTAAAAAGAAATTTTGCTCTGCCTAAGTCTTTATTGGATTTATAAGCAAATGCTTTTTCTGTGTTGTCAAAAGAAAGATTCATAATACTAACAAGTGTAAGTTTGGCGAATATCGGATGCTAAGTTGATATAAAGAAATATTAACGCAATTTATAAAAGTCTATATAACATTTCAACGTGATTATCTCGCCAAATGCCTTCGGGAGAAATGAATGTATTTTCTTCTTTAAACCTTATACCTGCTTGCTTGTAGCACTCTTGCACCAATTCGCTACATAAATAACTTTGCGATTTTTTGTGCTTTGTTATTTTAAAAATAGTACGAATAGCAATTCTAAAAACCTCTAAAGTGTTATAAGGTTTTGTAAGTGCATCCATTCCAAAACTAATGGCTTTATAAGACTGTTGATAAGGAATTTCAGGAGTTATTCGTGCAGCAACAATTTTGCCTTTATAGGGCTTATTTTTTCCGTGATAATCTTTTAAATATTTGCTTAATGGTGCGAACCTTACACCATACACTTTTTCGCTTTCTAAAATCAAAACCCTATCTAAATTTTCATCCCTATAAATAACACCAACGTGGCTCCAAATGCTTTTGGTAAACTTTTGAATAAGCTTGCTAAAAAAATAGTTACCACTGCAAAAAATCAAATCGCCTGTTTGCAATTCGCCTCTTACAATTTTGTATTTGCGTGGTGGAAATTGTTCTAATTGTTGAAGTGTTAAAGGTTGAGCCATACTTGATATTAAGAGTTACAAAAGAACTAAAACTCGTTTGATTTGATAGTTTATTTTTTATACAGTTTCTACACAAAATTTTACTTGCTTCTTTAATGCTTCCATTACATTAAAAATAATTGGGCATCTACCGTAATGCATAAAAATAGTAAACAATCTTTTTTGAATGTGAGGTAGGTGCAATGCAGGAAATTCACGACATCCAGCAAAACGACTTAAGTAAATAGTACATTTATTATCATTTAAAAAATGGCAAGGAATTTTGCTGATTACCATTCTTCCACTACTGCCTTTTTCAATATACATTTCATCAAATACATTTCTGCTTATCCCTAAACTATTTGCAGCAAAATTTGCTTCAGGTTCTTCTACATTTATCATTAAAGTTTTGCAACAGTTGCCACATTCTGTGCAATCAATTTGTGGCGATATTGTGTGGTTCAATTCATACACTGCATCATCAATTTCAGTAGCATTTAATTGCTTTAGGTACGCAACGAATCTTTCATTTTCTACAACATCACTAATTGATTTTTCAGCAATTGTTTTAAGGTTTATTTCGAGGTGCATTTGTTGCAATTGATAATTACTAATTGATAATTGACAATTAATATGAACATTTGCCAACATTTCAAAAATATAAGATTATGACACAAGAGCAAATAAAAGATATGAGAGGCCGTGTGGAGGTTTTGAGGAGGTTTCTTTGACTACGCTAATCGCACACAAAAAGTAGAGCAGGATAAAGCCATTTCTCTCTCTCAAGGTTTTTGGGATGACAATGCAAGAGCCACAACCATTTTAAAAGAAATTAAAGTTGATGAATATTGGATAAAAATGTTCAACCAGGTGCAAAATGCAGTTGAAGACTTTGCAGTATTATTTGACTTTTGGAAAGCAGGTGATGCCACCGAAGAAGAAACTTTGGAAGCACATAAAATCGCCTTGCAGGAAATAGAAGATGCCGAGTTTAAAAGCACCCTAAACAAACCAGAAGATGAGTTACCAGCCATTGTGCAAATTAATCCTGGTGCTGGTGGAACAGAAAGCCAGGACTGGGCTGCAATGCTTTTAAGAATGTATAAAATGTATGGCGACAAGCAAGGATGGAAAATAACAGAACTCGATTTTCAGGATGGTGAAGAAGCAGGAATAAAATCGGCAACGTTACAATTTGATGGCAGCTTTGCCTATGGTTTTTTAAAGGCCGAAAGTGGTGTGCATCGTTTGGTGCGTATTTCTCCATTCGATTCCAATGCACGCAGGCACACCTCTTTTGCCAGTGTGTTTGTTTATCCATTAATTGATGATACCATTGAGATTGAAGTAAACCCTGCTGATGTTGAATGGGCTTTTTACAGAAGTGGTGGCAGTGGTGGGCAAAATGTAAACAAGGTAGAAACTGCTGTGAGGCTGAAACACGCACCCAGTGGGATTATTGTGGAATGCCAGCAAGCAAGAACACAGGGCGAAAATCGTGAACTTGCAATGAAAATGTTGAAGAGCAGGTTGTATGAAGAAGAGCTACGCAAAAGAGAAGCAGCCATTAATGCCACCAATGCAGGCAAGAAAAAAATAGAATGGGGCAGCCAGATTCGTAGTTATGTTTTGCATCCTTACAAAATGATTAAAGACCACAGAACCGACTTTGAGGTAGGCAATGTGCAACCAGTTTTGGATGGCGAATTAGATGGATTTATTAAAGCATATTTAATGAGCTTGAAAGAGGAGTAAAAATATTTCGTCATTTCGAAGGTTCGTGCCTGAGAAATATGCCCCATTATATTTCTCGTTCCTCGAAATGACGAAACTTACCAACAGTTATTCTTTTATAAACTTAGCAATTTGCTCTACACCAGCTGTTGTTACCACCTGCACCACATAAACTCCTTTGGGTAATTGTTTAATGTTGATGGTTTGCTGAGGTGTTGGGTTATTTATTTGTTTAACTGTTTTGCCCAAATAATCAATAAGCAATAACTGCTTTGCACCTGCAAACTCAATGGTTACAACATCTTTTGCAGGATTGGGAAACAATCGTACTTCGTAGTTTGTACCTCGTAGTTCTATTGTTCTTACTTCGCTATACGTTTTGCTGCCATCTTTATCTACCATTTCGAGGCGATAGTAAACCACCCCTAACCCCTCCAAAGGAGGGGAATCATTAAAACTATACTCACAACACTTTGCACCCACCTTGCCCACAGTTGTAAACGCTGTGCCATTGCTGCTGCGTTGAATGTTGAAGTGGCTAACATTTACCTCATTGGCTGTTTGCCAGTTTAATTACACATTATTGTTTTCTTTTTGTGCCGTGAAGGAAAGGAGTTTGAGGGGAAGGGGGTTGTTTGAATATTTAGCAACCATACAATTGGCATTATTATTAAAAACATGTCCAACTACATAGAAATTATCATAACTATCACAATAACTATGATTAGGGATTCCACCTCCAATAGAGACCATTGAGTTTGACCCACCCAATTCACTCCAATTAGCCCCATCCCATTTTGCAATAAAGTAATTATTACTTGAGTTAGTTGTAAGTCCTCCAGCATAAACATTATTTTTTGAATCAATCGAAAGCGAAGTTATGTAGCCAAAAAAATACGATGAACCACCTAACTTAGACCAGTTGGTACCATCCCATTTTGCTACATAATGATAATGAAGACTTGTAGTGGTGTCAGAAAAATACCCACCTGCATAAATATTATTAAATGTGTCAACACAAATTTTTGCAATGGAGGTATTCGCTTTCATCGAGTTTGCCCCACCTAATTCACTCCAGTTGGTACCATCCCATTTTGCAATATATGTGTTAGAATTTGCGTTTTTAAAATCACCTGCTGCATAAATATTTCCGAATTTATCAGAACACAAACACCAAATAGTATTATTCGCAGCCAAGCTATTTACTCCCCCTAATTCAGTCCAGCTAGTTCCATCCCATTTTGCAACGTAGCTTTTATAACTTGAATTTTGAAAACTCCCTGCTGCATAAATATTTCCATAATTATCTTGGGTCATACAATAAATTGTTCCACTTGCTTTAATTCCATTTGCACCACCCAACTCACTCCATCCAGTACCGTCCCATTTTGCAACATATCTTTTACTACTTGAATTAGTAAAATCTCCTGCTGAATATACATTTCCACTTGCGTCAGCAAGCACTGCGTAAATACCGTTATAAAATGTATTAAAATTAATACTATTCAACCCTCCTAACTCACTCCAGTTATTTCCATCCCACTTGGCAACATAGGGTTTTCCAGTAGAATTTTTAAATCCACCACCAACGTATATTAATCCACTTGAATTTCCAGAGAAGGCGAAAATATAGTTATTTGCTTTTAAACTATTTGTTCCCCCCAATTCACTCCATTGTGCATTAACAAATGCACTCACCATCAATCCCAAAACCAATAACATTTTTTTCATAAAATTTTATTTAAAATACTTTGTAAATATAAACCTCCGCAGGTTTTTAAAACCCTGCGGAGGTTTTTGGTTTCGCTAAGTTATGTTCCTTATCGATATTTAGAATATATAATGTTAAAATGTTGGTGAACAAGAAAGAATGTGTTAGTGAGGAGAAACACCAACATCGGCGAAAATCAATATTATAAAACTACTTTATAGCATTATAAATCTATATCATAGCATTATGAAATGATTTTGGAGCATTATGAAACTACATTGGAGCATTATGAAGATATACTGGAGCATTATGAAGATATACTGGAGTATTATGAAGATGCACTGGAGCATTATGAAGATACTCTGGAGCATTATGAAGATGCACTAGAGCATTACAAACCTTCATAATAATGCTACAAGAATACTTTATAATACTACAAAAGGGCTTTTTTTACCGTTGTTAGTATGGCAATTGCCTACCAACAACAAGTTGAACAACACGAAAAAAGATGTTGAAGGAAAACACCAACATCGGCGAAGTGTTATATGTTTTTTTGGGAAAGGGGAAAAATGTTTTGGTCTATAAAATTTACTTAGCTGGTTTACGTTTCATTTATAAATAAAAATGAATAAATTATGAAAAAAATGATGATGAGTTTAGCTGTTTTAGCCTTAACAGCAGGTGTAGTAAATGCACAAAAAAGTAGTAAAGGTGGTTTTAATTTGGGGGTGCAAGCAGGTATATTGTCCACAGGTGCAAGTTTTGATAATGATGGTGCAGAGAGATCTCCTGCAACTCGTAAAGTTGGGTTTAAAGTTGGTGTTAACACTACTGTTAAGTTATCGCCAGTTCTCGACTTTGTACCAGAGATTAACTACACAAACAAAAAAATGAAAGTTTCTGAACCACAAGGAAGTTTAATATCTCTTGACATTAATACAAACTTTTTAGAAATACCCCTTAACATTGTTTTCAATGCAGATAAGGGTATTAAGGGTTTATCTGTTGGCATTGGACCAGTTTTTAGTTTAGGATTGGGTGGCAGTTATTCTGAAACGTATGTAGAGTACTTGGGAGCTACAACTTTAACTAAAACGGGCGATGTAAAGTTTGATGGTAAAAAAGCTTCTGTTGCAAATGATAATAATGTTCATTTAAAATCTTTAGACATTGGTTTTACTGCTTTTGTTGGTTATAAAATAAATAAAGACTTTAATGTAAAATGGATAACCAATACTGGTTTCACCAATTTAACCCCTGAAACTGTAGGTACTTATAAACCTAACTACGTTGGTTTAACTGTTGGTTATTCTATAATTAAATAATATTTCGCCACCTCTTTCGTCATTTCGACGATAGGAGAAATCTAATAGTAAAATTGCAGTAGATTTTTCGGGCAAGAACCCTCAAAATGACGCAACAAAAAACCCCTCGAAGTATAACACTTCGAGGGGTTTTGTTTAAATTAATTAACCAATTAACTGGTTAAATAATGGACATCTTCGATAATTCGTCATTTCGAGGTTCTTGCCGAAAAATCTCATAAAATTCAGCAGATTTCTCGTTCGTACCTCACTCGAAATGACGATAGATTCAAACAGCATTTCAATTATCGAAGTGGTTTAATCAACTTATTTATCAGGATTTAGAACTGCTTTTAATGTATTTGATTTGGTTAAATATTTTTTAGCCACAGCAACTAAATCTTCTTTTTTAACATCTGCCAATCTTGCAAAATAGTTGGTAATTAAAGATGTGCTAAAGCCATACATATCTTGGTTTTCTACGGTAGAAGCCCAAAAGCCATTAGTCTTCAATTGTGTTTCTACCAGTTTTTTTCTTTGTTCAATTACCTTTAACATATCATCGGCTGTTACATCTCCATCGGCTACTTTTTTTACAAGCTCGTCAAATGCAGCGGTAAGTTTATCTACGTTTTCAGGAGCAGCAGAAACGCTTAATGTTAATGTGTAGTCAAGCATTGGGCTTCTCATCATATTGCCACTTACTCTTGGTGAATAAGTGCTACCCATTTCTTCTCTCAACTTCACTGTAGTCTTCATTTGCAACACTTCTGCCATTAAACCATAGGCAAGGTTTTCTTTATCGTCAAATGAAGTTAAGCTACCATAATAGCTGTAGTTAATTTCTGATTTATTTTCTTTACCACCCTTTACAATAAAGGTATTGTTGCCAGTAATGGGTTTCAATATATTGGCTTTGTTTAAAGATACTGTAGCCGTTTTTGTTGCAATAGAAGCAACATATTTTTCAAGCAATGGTTTCAAGGTAGCTTCATCCACATTACCCACAAATACCAATGTTAACCCATTTAAGTTGCTGGTTAATTTGGTATAAAGGTTTTTAACGTCTTCAAAATTCAAAGACTCTATTTCGCTAATATCAGGAATACCAGAAATTCTGTTTTTGTTGGTGTAGCGATATTTGTTTAATGTATCGTTAAACTTAATAGTTGGGTTGTTTTTAATCATTCCCATTTGTTGTTTAAATGCACTTCTAATGCCTTCCATTTCGTCTTTGTCAAAATTGATTGCAGTAAGCTTTAGATAAAACATTTGCATAAATTTCTCCAAATCTTTCACGGTAGATGTACCATTAATTCCCAAGGTATTATTAGTAGCGTTGAATGAAACTCTTGCATTAACACCAGTCATCATTTTTTGCAACTCGCTCGATGTGTGTTTGCCCAAGCCCAATTGGTTTGCAACTAACAAATACTTTGCTGTTTGAATTTCAGCATCAGTTAAATTGGTGTTTCCACCCCATTGGTAACCTCTCACCAAAATTTCATCATTTTTATAATCTGTTTTTTTGGTAATAACTTTTATACCATTAGACAAAGTGAAAGTAGTAGTGTTGAAGTCTGCGTTTTTATCAGTCTTAACAATAGTTCCAGCTTTAGGAGCAGCATCCATCAATTCTGTTGAAACGGCTTTCTCTGTATATGCTTCTACAGTTTGCTTTTTAGCAGCCTCATAGGTGCTTAATAAAGATGCTTCTGTTGGCAAGTTTTTAGCAGCTTCTGTTGCAGTGTATAAAACAAATGAAGGCTCATCTAAATTCAATGTAGCAATAGCTGCATTTACTTGTTCAAGTGTTAATGTTTTAAAATATTTTTCAATAAACTCTTTCTCTGCTTCAATGCCTGGGCTTGGTTCTTTGTCTAAAAAGTTGCTGATGTATTCTCTTGCAAAAGAGCCAGATTCTGTTTTGTCTTTTTCAGCAGCTTGTTCAGCCAGTCCAACAAGTCTTTCTTTTTTTACTCTTTCAAATTCAGATGCTGTAAAACCAAATTTCTTTGCTTTCAATGCTTCGCCAACAATGGTATTGATAGCAGCAGTTGCATCATCTTTTACCGAAGCTCTAAGTGTAACTTGTGAGTAGCCTCTAAACTGTCCACCATCTAAGCTAATTCTACCAAAACCAATAGGAGAAGTTGCTTTCAATCTATATTCATCTAAACGATTATCAATTAAACTGCTTATTAAATTGTTTAGTGTATTTTCTTGATAATTTTTCCAACTCAAGGGATTGTCTGACTTCTTTAACCCAATAAAAATTTGAATACTATTGCCTGTGTTTTCTTTGTCTGTAATAACATAAGATTTATCTGCCTTGTGCCAAGTAATAGGAATAATTGTTGGTCGAACTGGTGCATCTTTTGGATTTTTTAAATCGCTAAACATAGCTTTCACAGTTGCTTCTGCTTCTTCAACATTAATATCTCCTACAACAATTACAGCCATATTATTTGGTCTGTACCAATCGTGGTAAAAATCAGTAAAAGCCTTTCTTGGTGCGGTTTTAATAACTTCTTCTGTTCCAATTGGCAAACGTCTTGAATAAATACTTCCATTCAACAATGTAGGAAAATACTGTGTCATCATTCTCATACCTGCACCTAAACGCATTCTTTTTTCTTCTAAAATAATTCCACGCTCTTGGTCAATTTCAGTTGATTCAAGCAATAAATTCCCTGCCCAATCTCTGATTACTTGATAACCTGTCTTTAACACAGCTGGATCTTTAGATGAAATAGGTAAGTCATAAACTGTTTCATCAAAAGATGTATGAGCATTTAAGTCTGCACCAAAACGCACACCTGCTCTTTGCAAGTAATCCATCAATTGGTTTTTAGGAAAATGAGTAGTACCATTAAAAGCCATATGCTCCAAAAAGTGGGCAACACCTTGTTGGTTATCTTTCTCCAAAGATGAACCTGCATTTACTGCCAAGTGTAACTCTACCTTACCTTCTGGTTTTACATTTCTACGAATGTAGTAGGTTAATCCATTGGCTAATTTACCCATTTTAACATTCTTGTCCAAAGGGATAACATCACCATTTGTTTGTGCAATTAAACTGTTGGATGCAGTAGCAAGCAACATAAAACTGGCAACAATTAGTTTCTTGTTAGAAATCATATAAAATAATTTTAGGTAGCGAAAGTAAAGCCCATATTGACATTTAAGCAAAAAAGTTATAGATGGATATTTTAAAGTCTTTACCTTTTGGTTTAAGATAATGAGTTGTATGTATTGGTTTCAAAAAAAATATTCTATGTTTCAATTAAACCCCTATTTTTGTTGTGCAACGCTACACATACAAATGTGTGGCGTTGTATTTTTTTATATCACCGCTAAAACAAGAAAGTATGAGTGAATATGTAACACAAGAGACCTTCGACAAAATGCGTGAAGAGCTTCATAGAATGAAAGCTATTGACAGACCAGCAGCATCTAAAGCTATTGGCGAAGCAAGAGAGAAAGGCGACTTAAAAGAAAATGCTGAGTACGATTCTGCTAAGGAAGCTCAAGGAATGTTGGAAGCAAGAATTAAACAATTGGAAGGCGTAATTGCAACTGCAAAAATTGTTGATCCCAAAACTATTGATATCAGTAAAGTGAGCATTTTAACAAAAGTTACCATTACTAATATGGCAACAAAAAAGCAAGTTACTTACCAAATTGTTGGAGAAAAAGAAGCCGACTTAAAAACACAAAAAATATCTGCATCATCGCCTATTGGCAAAGGTTTGCTTGGAAAAAAGAAAGGTGAGGTTGCTGAAGTGCAAGCACCAAATGGAATTCTTAAATTTAAGATTGATAAGATTGCTATTTAGTTTTTATAATCTCTTGAAAAGTCATTGACATATAATTTTGTCAATGACTTTTTTGTTTTAACTACTTTAACAACATTAAAATGACGCTTTTTACCAAAATAATCAATGGCGAAATTCCAAGCTACAAAATAGCAGAGAATGAAAAATTCTTTGCTTTCCTTGATATTTTCCCTTTGCACAAAGGACACACTTTAATTGTTCCTAAAATAGAAGTAGATAAAATATTTGATGTACCAGATGAGTATTTAAGTGAAATATTATTATTTGCAAAACCCATAGCAAAAGCTATTGAACTGGCTTATCCTTGCAATCGTGTAAATATTATTACTGTGGGTTTAGAAGTACCACACGCACATATTCACCTTATTCCTACAAACACAACTAATGATATGAATTTGGCAAATAAAAAACTAACCTTAACTAAAGAAGAGCTATTACAGGTTCAAGAAAGCATTATTAGGTTTTTGTAAATTGTTGCAAAAATTTTTTGTTTATAAGCAAAACTCCCTACATTCGCATAATCAATTACAGATGGTACAGGTTTCTAAAGGTTTTTTTGTAAATGCTTTTAAGATGAATTGACTTTACTGTATTGAATTTTTTTTAACTTAAATCATTTACAAAATGAACATTTACGTAGGAAATCTTAGTTGGAATATGACCAACGAAGATTTAAACAATCTTTTCACTCCTTATGGAGAAGTAGTGTCTGCTAAAATTGTAACAGACAAATTCAAAAACGACCGTAGTAAAGGTTTCGGTTTCGTTGAAATGAGCGATGAAGATGGCAAAGCTGCTATTGACGCTTTAAACGAAACAGAAATTGATGGTCGTAAAATTGTAGTTAACGAATCACAACCTCGTCCTGCTGGCGAACGTCGCCCTGCTGGTGGTGGCGGATCAAGAGGTGGTTTTGGTGGTGGTGGTGGTGGAAACCGTGGTGGAAGCGGTGGAGGCTACAACAGAGACCGTAACTCTGGTGGTGGTGGCGGTGGATATAGTAGAGATCGCAACTCTGGTGGTGGCGGTGGCGGTGGATACAACAGATATTAATCACACATTGAATAAAAGATAAAAAAAGGTTGCTTAATTTATGCAACCTTTTTTTTATGCCTAATTTGTATTCTGCTAAAAAATATTTATACATAAAAAACGCCCCAAATTTTGGGGCGTTTTTTATGTATATTTTCTTACTGATTATTCTTCACTTGCACTTACTTCTTCTGTAGTTTCAGTAGCAGCTTCTGTAGCTTTCTTTTTTGCACTACCAGCTCTTCTTGTTTTCTTAACAGGTTCAGCACTTACTTCTTCTGTAGTTGCAGCAACAATGTGTTTACCATAAACTTCATTGAAATCAACCAATTCAATCATAGCTTTTTCAGCATTATCACCTGGCCTGATACCTAATCTGATGATACGAGTATAACCACCTGGACGGCTTGCAATTTTTGGTGCTATAACTGTAAATAATTCTTTTACAGCAGCTTTATCTTGAAAATGTGCAAATACTTGTCTGTGTTGATGACTAATTGTCTCCTTAGTTTCACCTTTTTTAGTTTTAGTTAATAAAGGTTCAATGTAAGAACGCAATGCTTTAGCTTTAGCCAAAGTTGTAACGATTCTTTTGTGAGTAACCAATGCAACAGCAAGATTACTTAGCAAGGCTACTCTATGTGCCTTTTTTCTGCTTAATTTGTTTACTTTGTTTCCGTGACGCATAACTTTTACGTTGTTTTAATTCATCTACACCGTGTCAGGATTTGTAGGTATAACTTCCAAACTCTTTCTTAAAGAGCATAGAAAGTAGTTGTTTATAAAAAAAAATTAATGTAGACTACTAAATACTTAACAATTACTATTAATTGTCAATATTGTCTAATCCCATTTTAACTAAATCCATTCCAAAGCCTAAACCTCTTTCGTTAAGTACTTGTTCAATTTCGCTTAAAGATTTTTGACCAAAGTTCCTAAACTTCATCAAATCTTCTTGCTCATATTGCACCAATTCGCTTAAACTATTAATTTTAGCTGCTTTCAAGCAATTAAATGCACGAACAGATAAATCTAAATCTTCCAATGGAGTTTTCAATACTTTACGCAATTGTAAAACTTGTTCATCCACAACATCATCTTTCTTTTCTTCTTTTGTATCGAAAGTGATATTCTCATCTGTAATAATCATCAAGTGCTGAATCATAATACGAGAAGCTTGTTTGACAGCCTCCTCTGGATGAATTGTACCATCAGTAATAACTTCTAAAATTAATTTTTCAAAGTCAGTTCTTTGTTCAACACGATAGTTTTCTATAGTGTATTTTACATTTTTAATGGGTGTGTGGATAGAATCAATTGCTATATATCCAAAAATTGGATCTTTAGGTTTGTTATCTTCACTTGGCACATATCCACGACCACGAGCAATAGTTAACTCAATTTCAAGTTTAGCAGAACTATCCATTGTGCAAAGAACTAAATCTGGATTCATTACTGTAAAATTTGCAGACTGTTCTCCAATTTTTCCTGCTGTTAATTCTGTAACTCCTTTAGCAGTAAAATGAATTTTTTCGTAGGGAATATCATCATCAATATGCTTCTTAAAACGCACTTGTTTAAGGTTCAAAATTAGTTCAGTTACATCCTCTGTAATGCCTTTCATTGTAGCAAATTCGTGGTCAACACCTTCGATTTTGATACCAACAATTGCATAACCTTCAAGGCTGCTAAGCAATACTCTGCGTAAAGCATTTCCTACTGTTAAACCAAAACCCGGCTCTAACGGGCGAAATTCAAATAATCCTTCAAAGTCTGTTGCTTTTTGTAAAACTATTTTGTCCGGCTTTTGGAAGTTTAAAATGGCCATTTTATAATTTCCTTATTTTTTGTGTCCTGATATTATCAGGGCGATTTAAAATATTGTTATATTGTAGTAGCTAATTTTTTGCAAATATTTTTTTGGATTTAAGGATTTAGAACCAAAAAAACAAATAAAAATTACTTAGAGTACAACTCTACAATCAATTGTTCTTTGATATTTTCAGGAACACTGTCTCTCTCTGGGTAAGTGATAAACGTACCAGTTTTAGAAATTTCATTCCAATCAACCCAACTGTACTTAGGATTTTTGCCACGAACTTTTGCAAGCACAGTTGTGCTTTCGTGGCTCTTAGGAGCATAACCAATTACATCTCCTGGTTTGCAAGAATATGAAGGAACATTACAAACATCACCATTAACAGTAATGTGTTTATGACTTACCAATTGTCTTGCTTCGGGACGACTTGAAACCAAGCCCATTCTGAAAACAGTATTATCTAATCTTGCTTCAAGAAGTTTAATTAAGTTCTCACCTTTAACCCCTTTTATTTTAGAAGCTTCTACGAAAGTTTTACGGAATTGACGCTCTAACACACCATAAGTGTATTTAGCTTTTTGTTTTTCACGCAATTGAAGAGCGTACTCGCCTAATTGTTTGCGTTTTCTTGCAGCTCCGTGCTGCCCTGGAGGGTTGCTATTTTTACCCAACCATTTTCCATTGCCTAGGATAGGCTCTCCGAAAATACGAGAGATTTTGGTCTTAGGACCAGTGTAACGTGCCATAGTGTTTTTTCATTTCGATTTTTTTAGTATTCGTTGCTTCGATCGGTTAAAAATCGTAAAAAATAAATCGGGCAACCTTTAAATAAATGAAACCTTGACGGCTTATAATAAATTATAATTATTAATTAGAAGTGTGTTCTAATTAATAATTTTCTATACTCTTCTTGCTTTTGGAGGACGACAACCATTGTGTGGCATAGGAGTTACATCTTTAATAGAAATAACATCAATAC
>JANYEP010000068.1 GCA_025363075.1 Chitinophagaceae bacterium
GGCGTTTGATAAATCGTACTTCTAATCTCGAACTTGTTTTTATTCCACCACCAATTTCTTAGTAGTTTTTCCTTGTTCTGTAATAGTGCTTACTAAGTAAAATCCTTTGGCAAGGTTGCTGATGTCAATTGTATTTGTTCCCATACTTAATGCTTGGGTTTTAACTTGTTTGCCGTACAAATCAGTAACTACAATAGTTCCAGCCCCTACTAATTTTTCGACTTGCAAACTTACTGTTGAACGTGCAGGGTTTGGATATAATGTAAAGTCTTTGCTGCTTGTTAACAACACTTCATTGCTTACACCACCTCTATGTGCAGGACAAACTACCACTGCTTTAACACCTGGTATAGCTCTGCTACTTGTGCAACCAGCTGGTGATGTGTATGTGAATGTAATAGTGGTTGATGATCCTCCACCTGTTCCTACTATTGACATTAAACCTGATGTTGCACCTATTGTTGCAATAGATGTGTTTGATGATACCCAATTACCACTTACTAATGTACCAGAAACTTTTGCTATTACTGTAAAGGTATCTCCTATACAATACGCTCCTCCTGCTCCTGCTTGATAATATTTATTGACTTTGTAAGCAATTGCTGGCGTGGCTGGTTTAGCACTCACTGTTATCGTATAACTTGATGTAGAACTACAAGTACCACTCACGACTTTGTAAAAGATTGTTGCATTTCCTACACCACCTGCACTGCTGGCTGTTGCAACACCTGTTGTTGTATTTACTGTTACAATACTGCTCGATGGTGTTGACCAACTTCCTCCTGTTGGACCACTTAGGTTTGTTGTTGCTCCAGGGCAAAGACTATTCCCATTGCTACTAACGATAGTTGCTGGTGTAGCAACTGTTGCTACTGCTATTGCTACTGAAGCTTTAGATGCACAACCATTGCTGGCTGTTTTGGTATAAGTTAAAGTATCAAGTCCGCTTGTTGTAGTTGCTGTAACATTTCCTACTGCTCCACCTGTTGCAGTGCTTACTGATACGGCTGTGCCTTTGCTGCTCCAAACACCACCACCACTGGTGTTGGTATTATAAGCTGTGGTAGTACTACCTACTCCACATAAAGTTGATAAACTTACAGTTGATACACCTATTAATGGGCTTGCATTTACTGTGATGGCTAAACTATTACTTGGAACTGTTGAACTTGTTTGGCAAGTGTTATTAGCTGTCATTATGCAAGTAAATGCATTGTTACCGCTGCTTAAAGTATTTGCCCCAAAAGTGATAGTTCCATTACCAGTTCCCTGACTTTGACCATTTTTAAACCATTCAAATGTTGGTGATGTACCACCTGTTGAACTGCTTGCTGTAAGTGTTAAAACAGTACCACTACATATTGTTGATGCAGCTGTTGTGCTAATAGATACAGATGGTGTAACTGTTGTAGGAACTGTTAAAGTTGCTGCATTTGAAGTTAAAGTTGCATTACCCATATAAGTAACCAAGCAACGATATTGTTTGCCATTTACTGCAATGCTTGATGCTACAGAAAGTGTACTCGTTGTTGCGTTACTATATGGTGCACCATTGCTTAAAGAGTCCCATTTTGTTCCATTAAAAACCTGCCATTGGTAAGCATAAAGTGCATTTGCACCAGAAGCCATTGCAACGCTAAATGTTGCTGTTGTACCTGTGCAAGATGTTGCACTTGAAGGTTGACTTAAAATTGATGTTGGTGTGAAACAAATACCTTTGAAGGTAGATGCTGTATTACCTGTGCTATTATACACTTTTGAATATGAATTAGATAAAGATAATGTATCGAGCGTAGTATTTATTTTATAGATAATATTACCTCCACCATTAGCATTATTAAAACCATAGCTTAAATATAAAGTTACTGTAGAGCCGTTCACAAAACCAGTCATACCACGAGCAGCACTATCTAAAGTTACAGTCCCTTTTGCATACCAACTTCCATTGCTTCTTTGAATATATTTAGTAACCACTTTGGTACCATCATCTACTATATAGAAAATATTTGAACTTGGGAAATAATAAGAATATGGTGAAGCAATAGATGTTATATCACCAGATAATTGTGTAACTGCCTGACCAGAAGTTGTTGGAGTACCAGTTCCAATAGTTACCAATCTGCTTGTACCAGAAGAGGCACTTGCATATAATTGACTATTGAAGATATTCACTACTCTAAAGTTTTGTGTACCTGCACCACTTCCTGCATTCACTAAAACTGATGTAGTATCACCTACTTTAGCATAACGAATAGCACCTGTACCACCTGCAGCGTAGAAAGTAGTATCTGAGTTAAATACAACACTACGTGGGTTATTACCAGTTGACCAATCTGTTAGTTTAGTGTAAGCAACATTTTGATTGATGTCTACTCTACTTGCAACTCTGTAAGTGGTTGCAGCAGATGTTGTAGATAAAGATATTGCATTTACGTAAGACCAATAACCTGGAACACCTACATATTTACCATTTGTACTTAATGATAATGCACCTTCAGATGTAGCTGTACCACTTGCAACAGGACTTAAATGCGAAGCATCGGAAGTTGTAGCAGTAATTCTTTTTGATTGAACAAAAGTTCCACTTTGTGTATATTCATCTAAGTAAATAATATTACCATTACCAGATAAAGTAACAGTGTTGTCTCCAGCTCTATACACTAATAAATTACCTGGAGTGAATGGTGAGTTGCTTAAAACTGTTACAGTTAATGAATTACTTGTTGCTGTGCTATCTGTACCATTAGTTTGGCAAGTATAGTTTGATTTTATTTTGCAAGTAAATACATCGCCTGAGTTAAAGCTAGTAGCTACATAAGTAGCGTTTGTTGCACCAGAAATGTTAACACCATTTTGTCTCCATTGATAAGTAGGTGTTCCGCCAAAAGCTACATTAGCAGTAAAACTTATTGTTGAACCATTGCTCACTTTTACTATGCCAGATGTGTCAGCAGGGCTTGATGTAATAGTTACTGTTGTAGTTGTTCTTGTTACGATTGTTTCTTTTACCGTATTTGATGTAGCTGTAGTTGTGTTTAAACAGAAATAGTTTGATGTTAATACTACAGAAACTGAGTCATTATTTGCAACTGTTGCAATAGTATAGGTTGAACCTGTTTGACTGTTATCAAGAGTTCCGTTTTTGTACCAAGCATAAGAAGGTGCTGTGCCACCACTAAATGGAGTAGCAGTAAATGTTGCACCACCACTTATACAAACAGGGTTATTGCTTGATATAATAGTAACAGCAGGTGTAAGTTTTGGAGAAATACTGTCTTTAACATAATTTGATGTAGCAGGTGAACCTGTAACACAAACCTGACTTCCTATGCTTAGTACTACATAAGTGCTATCTCCATTTGTTAATGTTGAAGAAAGATAAGTGCTGTTTGTTTCGCCAGTAATAATACCATTCTTCTTGCTGTACCATTGATATGATGGACTTGTAACACCACTTGCAGGAGTTGCAGTTAATGTAACTACCGAACCTACACAAGAAGGATTAGCAGATGAAGCAATAGAAACTGAAGCAACAGTAATTGCTGTAACAGTTTGTGTTGAAACTGCTGAAGTATCATTAGCTCTTGTTAAGCAAGCATAATTTGAAGTAAGTATTGCATAAACTTGATCATTATTAGCAAATGAAGATGAAGTGTATATTGATGTAGTTTGGCCACTTACTAAATTACCATTTAAGTACCAAGCATAAACTGGAGAACCACCACCATTTATAGCAGTAGCAATATAGTTTACTGATGCTCCAGTGCAAGAAGGATTGGTTGCAGTTGCTATTGTAACATTAGGAGTTACGTTGGTTGTAACACTTACCTGTGTTGCATTTGAAGCAGCAAATAATCCAGATGTAGTACAAGTTACTACACATTTATACCATAGTGCAGTTGTGATATTTGAAACACTCAATGTTGAATTTGTATCAGCACCTGATGTATTGCTGTAAGTTCCATTTTGAGTAGTTGAAGATTGCCATTGGAATGTGTAACCAGTAGCAGCACCCAACCCTGTTAAACTTAAAGTAGTTGAACCACCATTACAAACATTGCTTGAAGACGCAGTTGCATTAGCCGTTGGTGGTGTTCCACTACAACCTGAATTATCGATTGTTAAAGTAATAGAGTTTGAGTTAACAGATGCAGGAGAAGCACAAGTTGCATTTGAAGTTAATTGAACATAAAATGAATCAAGTGTATTATAAGTTGAAGTATTATAATTTGAACTTGTAGCACCACTTATTACACCATTGTTTTTATACCATTGATATTGTGGCGAAGTTCCAACATTAGTGCTTGAAGCAATAGTAAAATGAACAGTTTGCCCTGGTGCAGGTGTATTATCATCTGCTGATGCACTAACAGTTGGCGTAACTGTTTGAGTAATTGTTAAAGTAACTGCTGTTCTTGTAGCACTTACTAAAGCAGATGTTGTGTTTCTTGCTTCTGCATAATATGTATATGTACCAGCAGTTGTAGCTCCTGTAGCATAAGTAGTAGAACCACTTGATAAAGCACTACCAGCACTTGAGGCAGCATACCAATCAATTGTTTCACCAGCTCCTGCTGTGGCAGATAAACTTGGAATAGTAGCACCAGTACAAGCTGATTGATTACCACCAGATGTTGGTGCAATTGGTGCAGCAGATATAATAGTTATTGTATTACCAGTTGGAGCAGTTGTACCTATTGTAACGTAGGCTCCACTTGCATTTGCAAGATTGGTTGTGTATGATGCTGAGTTTATAGTTTTGTTTGCAACAATGCTTGGTGCAAAAGTTCTGTTAAGCGTTGCAGCACCAGCTATATTACCAACCACTAAAAAATTCTTGCTTGAACTTTCAGTGATATATGAAGATAAATTAATTGATGAGAATGTAATATTAGCACCAGAAACTGTACCAGTTGAAAGCACAGAATCAGAACCATTAATTACGCCATCACCATTGATGTCGTCATACAAGCGAATGCTTGTAATATCTGTACCTAAAACAGCAGTACCAGAATTGTTAACCACAACTTTTTTAATAGTTGAGTTACCTTCTGTTGCAGCAAGATTAAATTGAAATAAAACTGCATTTAAAGTACCAACACTTTTGCTACTTGCAGCAGGCGAATTTGTGCCTAAAGAAACTGTTTGTTTAACAGGAGAAAATGACAAACCTCTGAATCCATTAAATGATGGGGATGTATTGGTTATTGTTCTTAAAGTTGTAGCAGAAAAAGCAGTTGTGCCATTATCAAGAGCAGTAAAAAGAGACAAAGGAATGCAATAAAATAATCTCGCACCATTGGCAGCACTAGCATTAAATGAATAGTTACTCCAATCAACAGCTATTCCTGTACCACCACTAACAGCAGTAACTAAAGCATTAGTCCAAGTTCCACCTGAATACGCACCACCTGAATATGTGCCACTATAAACATATCTGTAAACACCTTTGCTTGAGCCATCATCTATTGTATAAACTGTAAGAAAATCAGGGCTTACAGCAAATGAATAAATACTTGTATTACCTGCGTTTAACGTAAGGAAAGCAGTTGATGCAACAGAAGTAGTAGGTTTACCTGTTCCTATTTGGTGCAACGCACCAGCCAAAGACATATACAATTGCCCATTAAATATTTGAGCTACACGACCATTTTGCGAAGCAGTAACATTTGTTATAGTGGTACCATTACTTGAATATTGAATACCATTTGTACCCGATGAACCAGTTCCATTTCCAGCTGCCCAAAAATTACTACCATCATCACTTGTACCACCACGAAGATTATTACTACCATTAGCATAAAAACCAGTAGTGCCATTACCTTGAACACCAGCACCCACAGTGCCTGATGCGTTTATTGTTCTTAATGCAGCATTTAAAGTAAATAGCGTATTTGCAGTACCTACACTAGTGTCGTAGCCTGGTATAATGAGGTATCTACCATTCTCAGTTCTAGACATTGCACCAGCAGACGTTGCAGAACCAGAGGCAACAATTCTTTTATTTGGTGATCCAAAGGTATTTGGAACCGATACTGAAAAGTTTGGTGTAGATTGAGATGCACCAGAAAAAGCGTACTCATCTACAACTATTGCTGTACCAGTACCTGCAAGAGTAGCACCACTTGTAACTCTATACACAGATAAGTAACCATCGTTAAATTTTGTGTTTGTTTGTGCTTTGGCTTGCATAGCTACTGAAGCAGTGCAAACTACCATAAGACACAAATAAAAAAACCTTTTGCTTAGTTGTAAACCAAAGGTCTTTTGCTTTTTCCCAGTAAAATTGGTAGGAAATGTGTTGTACATAAAGTTTGTTTTTTGTTTAAATTAATTTTAACAGAGTGCAAACTTATCTTTAGTATGTTACTAAATTGTTACCAACCAGTTACGATTGTATGAAGTATTGATGATGCAAAAAATACCAATCATTTTAAAGAAAATACAGACAAAAAAAAGCCGAACTTTTAGTTCGGCTTTTTTTATTTATAGTTCAATTATATGGTTGTGCAGCAATAATTTATTGTTAATCTCACTACAATTGACATCAATGTCTTTATTATGGTTACGCTCGTTTATTTTATTATACTATTTATTACCAATGACACATCACTTTATCATTAATTTTCCATTCTTCACTTCACCTTTAGCAGTTGTTACTTGCACCACATAAACACCCTTAGGATAATGATTAATGTTGAGTGATAAGTGATGAGTGTTGCCGTCATGCTGAGCTTGTCGAAGCATCTCTCTACCAAACATATCAAATAAGCTTACTTCCTTTATTCCATCCTTGCACTCAATATTCACCACATCCTTACTTGGATTTGGGAACAATCGTACCTCGTATTTCGTACCTTGTACTTCAATATTTCTTACTTCACTGTAACTTACTTTCCCATCTCTATCAACACTCACCACCCTGTAATAATTCACTCCCTCATTAGGTGCTTCATCAATAAAAGAATAATTGTTTAATGCCTGATTCTTTGCTTGCTCTTTATGAATGATTGTAAAATCTTTCCCATCTGTTGAACGCTGCACATAAAAATGGCTCACATTAATTTCATTGGCTGTTGTCCACCTATTCTCTACCTGCCTTTCATTAATCATTAATAATTTATAACTAATCATTTTCAAAGGCAAAGGTGTAACGTTTACGTACACTGTGTCCTTTGAAAAGCACCCATTCACCACTTGCTGCAACACATAAAAATAACTGCCACTTGCAGCAGGCTTCACCCAAAAGCCAGGTCTTGTGCTGTCTATGAGTGTTATGCCATTGGCATACCATTTTATACTATCCAAGCCATTGGTTAAACTGCCAATAAATACACTATCCCCTACTTTAATGGTTGTGTCTCGCCCTGCATCTGCTTTTAAGCAAAAATTATCTAAAGGAATTACAGAAACATCATCTATGTTGTATTGAGAACAAGAGGATGCAGATGGGTTACTT
>JANYEP010000072.1 GCA_025363075.1 Chitinophagaceae bacterium
CAAAGAAAGCTGCTCCTGCAAAGAAAGCTGCTCCTGCAAAGAAAGCTGCTCCTGCAAAGAAAGCTGCTCCTGCAAAGAAAGCTGCTCCTGCAAAAAAAGCTGCTCCTGCGAAGAAAGCTGCTCCTGCAAAAAAAGCTGCTCCAAAAAAGAAATAATTCTTTTAGGAAAGCAAATAAGATTAAAAAGTCTCGAAAAATTTTCGAGACTTTTTTGTTTTTATAATATTTGTTTTAATGATTATTAATTCTACTTCTCTAATTTATATAACACCCAAATATCATTAATGGTGTTCATTTTTTTACTCTTTAGAAACAAGTTGATACTCCACAGCATTGAAGAAGAGTATAGCTGTGGTTTATAGCCTAATGAATCAACTAAATTTAGCTTGTTCTTAATGTCGTTAAAGGTCGATAAAAGCCACACGGGTTTTGTGTTAGCCTTTGTTATAGAATCAATATTTGAAGTGTTTATTAAGTCTATGTTTTTCATTCCACTTTTGTAATAAGTCATTGGCAAAAAACTTTCAGTTTGCAATGGATTTCTTGCATAACAAAATACTTTGGTTTCATTTGAGGAAAAATAATTGCGGAGTTTATTATCGAAATTCACAGTTTGAGAGTAGGGTGTAAAAACAAATAGAATTAATAAAACTGAATTTAATACTATACTAAAAACAAGCACTTGTTTAATGAATTTTCTCCATTTATAAGTGGGCAAAAGAAAATCAAAACTTTGGTCATTAATAGCAATAACAATTGGAATGATGTTGATGATAGTGTACATAAACCTATCCTCCTTATGCCCAATAAAAAAATGCCCAATAAAGAAAAGCAGGGTGCTTAAAACCAATGGATGTTTCAAGTTTTGAATACTTGACTTTAAAAAATAATACAATAAAAAAACACTAATAAAAGGCACTGCTACAATATCTACCAATACCCCAAAATAAAACATAAAACCCGACTCGCCAAATGAAGATGCAACACCTTGCAAAATATTTATTTTAAAATACAGATAAGGCGTAAAAACAAGTGTATGATAAAAATTATAATCTAAAAAAACATTGAAAGCGACGCCTATTGTAAAACCAATTAATAAATAAAAAGAAAGTTTAAATTGCTTTTCAAACAACAAAATCCATACTCCAAAACCTGTAATAGCAAATGCAATTTGAAACCTCAAGAAAAAACTTAATGCCAATAGAAAGCCTATAAATATTGAGTTGTAGAAATTTACTTTGTTAGATAAATATTGTTTATGAAAGAAAACAATTGCTGGAAAAAATATCAAAGCTGAAAATAATTCTGAACTAAACAATGTTCTTGAATAGGGTAAAAACCAGGAGAAATTAATGAGTATTAAAGTAATGATTAATACCCTTTGAGATTTTCGTGAGCAATAAAAAAAAGTAATAAAATTGAAAATAGCAAACAAAATAAAGCCTTGTAAAACCCTTAGCAATGTTAGTTGATGAAATGGATTTTCGATTGATATAGCTTCACATATTTTTCTATATCCAGAGAAAATATATACTTGAATTGTAGGGCGAAGTTTGCTTGCAAGCTCCCATACACTTGTTGCACCACTTGGTTTATTTAACTGATAAGATGAAAACTCAATGACCTGAAAATGTTGATCGGGATGATAAAAACCAACTGATACAATTCCGAAAATAAATTGAATGATTATACCAAACAATAATATTAATTGAATTTGTCTTGATTGCCTGATGATGTGTAAGTATTCTTTCAAAGTAGTTGATTTTATTGAGTTTGGTGAGATTATGTAAAAGAGTTTATTATAATTCTGTAACAATTTTTTTTCGTGTGCTTCTATTGACAACTAAAAATTTTGCTTTAACATTTGGGTATTTTAATTGCCATTGTTTTTTCATTTTTTCATACACTCTTTTTTGTGGAAAAGGTGGCGTATCAACTTCATCCATAGACCAAGTTTGCACTGCGATTGTTTCTATATTTAATGAATCACTTGCGTTCTTTTTTTTGTAATATTTCTTTAACTCAAAATTTTCAGGTGGATTAATTAGCTTAATAAAACAAACATCAACCCTGCCAGAGTATAAACTTGATGATAAAAAATAATCCCAACAACCAACGAAATTAAGTATTGGTAAAAATGACCAAGCAATTACTGGAAGCCAATTGGGGCTTGACTTTGAGAGTGTTTTTATTTCACTATAATTTGCTTTTGAATTCCATAGCAATAATAAAAATGCAATCATTGCAATATTCCACGACCAAACTGTAAGGTTATAATTTACACCACCAGGACCAACTACAAGCATTAATGTTAAGTGCATTGCAACGGAGAAAACAATTGCAAGCTTTCTTGTTTTCTTAACGAATAATAGAATACCAAATGACATTTCAAACAATGGAACTATGTAGCCCAAACGCATTGCTATCACTTGGCTTGAGATACTTTCTGGAATGCGAAATAAACCTTCCATAAAAATCTTTTTCCATACGAGTGTTATATAGTGTGGGTTAAATTTTTGAGAGCCGCTATAAAAATATGTTGAACTGATGATTACTATCAACAGCATTAAAGCAAAGTCTTGATTTTTTTTATTATACCACAATACAAAAAACATAAATAAATACTGATACTCCCAGGGTTGCCAACGATTTTGATCGAGTAAACAACTTGCTATTTCAGCAATCATAATCACTGGTAAAAGCCTGTGAATACTGGGCTTTAGGACACAAAATGCAAGGCATGCCATTGAAATTATGTAGAAAAAAATATGGATTGAATTGGGGATACTATATAAAAAATCGAAAGGAGGAGCTAATGGAAAAACCCTGTTTGATATCCATAGGTTATGGGAAAACGATTTTGCAATAAACCAAAACAATGCAACCGCTTGAATAAGCAATTGATAATTGTTTTTTATTTGAATTGAAAATCTCATATCACAAAGTAATTATGATTTCGATAAATCAATTCGTTCTTTACAAAAAGAATATTCTACTTCATCGTTACTGCAAATGATAATTAGCCTGTTGAGCGAATAGTTTTGAATTAATTGATGATACAATGAAATGCCCTGTTTATCGAGGTTTGAGCAAGGTTCGTCTAAAAACAAAACACTTGTATCGCTAATAAAAGCTTGTGCAAGTTTTAGCCTTTGTTTCATTCCACTGCTAAAATATCTTATTTGTTTATTAGCAGCATTTGGTAACTGAACAAGCGATAAAATCTCTTGTATTGAAAGCTGGTTTATATAAGGTTTAAACTGTTGATGAAAATGCAAAAACTCAGTTGCTGTCATTTCTTCAATTAATTCTAAATAAGGTGCAACTATTGAAAATTCGTTTATGTTTTGTTCGCCATTCGTTGTTACAACCTCTCCTTCTGTTGGAATTACAAAGCCAGAAATAATTTGCAGTAATGTGCTTTTGCCACTACCATTTGCACCAGTTATTGCATAAGAGTTACTGAATGTAAATTCGTAATTGAGATTCCTGAAAATCCAATCTTTATTAAACTTTTTACCAATATTTTTTAGTGCAATGGTCAATTGTTAATTGTTGGTTGTTAGTGATAAAAGCTGTTAATAATCTACAACTAACCACTAACAATTATTTAAAGTGCTTCGCTAATATCTTGCATCATTCTTTTAGCAATATTATCAGCAGTTGTGGAAAAATTGCTTTCGCTGTAAATTCTAATAATTGGCTCAGTATTGCTTGTTCTTAAATGCACCCAATCATTCTCAAACTCAATCTTTAAGCCATCTTCAGTGTTCATTGGATGGTTTTTATATTTTGATTTTACGTGAGCAAATATTTTTTCAATATTAAAGCCAGCATTCAAATCAATTTTATTTTTACTGATGAAATAATCTGGATAAGAGTTTCTTAACTGACGTGAAGTTTTATTTTCTTTGGCAAGATGTGTTAAGAACAATGCAATACCAATCAACGCATCACGACCATAGTGCAAGTCAGGAACAATGATTCCACCATTACCTTCTCCACCAATTACAGCATTAGTTTCCTTCATTTTATTCACCACATTAACTTCACCAACAGCAGAAGGAGTATAAGCTCCACCGTGTTTTACAGTAACATCTTTCAATGCACGTGTTGAACTCATATTGCTAACGGTGTTGCCTTTTCTATGTTTTAAAACATAATCTGCTACAGCAACCAAAGTATATTCTTCGCCAAATAATAACCCATCTTCTGTAACAAAACAAAGCCTGTCAACATCTGGATCAACAGCAATACCAAGGTCAGCTTTTTGCCTATCAACTTCTTGGCAAAGCCCTGAAAGGTGCTGTGGTAAAGGTTCTGGATTATGAGCAAACTGCCCATTTACTTCACCATTTAACACTACAATATTTTCAACGCCCAATGCTTTTAATAATTGAGGGACAGCAAATGCTCCACTACTATTAATAGCATCAACAACAATTTTAAAATTTTTATTGGTAATAGCAGCAACGTCAACTAAAGGATATTTTACAATAGCATCAATGTGCTGTTGAAGTGCTGTTTCGTTTTTTGTGTGAGAACCAAGTTTATCCACTGATACAAAATCAAAATCGTTTGCTTCTGCAATATCTAAAACTTTTTGACCATCTGTAGCGTTAATAAATTCGCCCTTATTGTTTAATAATTTTAATGCGTTCCACTCTTTAGGATTGTGGCTTGCAGTAAGAATAATTCCACCAGCAGCTTGCTCAAAACCAACAGCCATTTCAACAGTTGGTGTAGTGCTTAACCCAACATCAACTACATCGATGCCCAAAGCATTTAATGTGCTAACCACAATGTTTTGAACCATTTCGCCACTAATTCTTCCATCACGACCAACTATAACTTTTTTGCTTGAATGGTTTTGCTGTAATAGCCAAGTACCATAGGCTGCTGTATATTTTACAATATCTAAAGGAGATAAACCTTCACCAACTTTGCCACCAATTGTACCACGAATGCCTGATATGCTTCTTATTAACGCCATAACTTTTTCCTCATTTGTTTGGCTGCAAACATAAATTAAAAGACTTAGGATATGTAAGATGTGGATATTGTAGCAATGACCTTAGCCCAAAACTTTCTTTACTACCTCAACAATTTTGTTTCCTTTGGCTTCTATTTGTTCATCGCTCCAAAGCAAACTTATTGCAGTAGAAATGCAGCGGCTCATTATAGCATCACTTGCACTAAAGTCTTGTTTATCCAAGCTCATTAGGTGCAATTGTTGGTCAAGACTAAGATTGAAAAGACTTTTAGCTTTTTTTAAATGCTCCCATTTTTTAATATAATGCCAATTGTTATCGAACCAATAAAAATTTCCAGGCATTACAGCTTGTGCTTTCATTTCTGTAACAAATGCTCTTGTAAGTTCTTCTGTTGGCAAAAACCAACTTATAAAAGTGCAACTATCGCCATCGGCATCTGGCACTCTTCTAAAAGAAATTTCCGGTACAGTAGATAAAATATTTTTTAATTTTTTGTGCGTCTTTTTTTGAATAGATAAGAATGTGTCGAGCTTTCTAATTTGTGCTAAACCAACAGCAGCGTGTAGTTCGCTAATTCTAAAATTGTAGCCAATAAAAGGATGAAGGTCTGCACCTCTATCAACGCCTAAATGGTCGTGACCGTGATCTGTGTAACCATCACACTTTGTAAGTACGTCTTCATTGTTTGTCATTACAACACCACCTTCGCCACAAGTAATTGTTTTTACAAAATCGAAACTAAAAGTTCCTGCATCGCCAATAGTTCCCAATTTTTGCCCCTTATAAGTGCCACCAATACTTTGGCAAGCATCTTCAACGAGTAATAAATTATGTTCTTTACAAATATCTTTCAAAGCATCTAAGTCTGCCATACTTCCACACATATGTACAGGCATAATGCACTTTGTTTGTGGTGTAATAGCTGCTTTTACGGCTGCTGGACTTAATGTTAAAGTATCATCAATATCTACCAAAACAGGAATTGCACCTGTGCTAAGTACAGCTTCAAAACTTGCTACAAAAGTGAATGCTGGCATAATAACTTCGTCGCCAGCACCAATGCCTAAAGCAGCAAAAGCAGTTGTTAATGCTGCTGTGCCACTGCTTGTAAGGTGTGCATATTTGCTACCAAATGTTTTGCAAACCTCTTGTTCCAATTCTTGTGCCTTCCACATTCCTTGCCTTGCACCATCAAATCCATAACGCATTAAAATTCCTGTGTTCAACACATCGTTTACTTCTTTTTTTTCTTCAGCACCAAAAAATTCAAAGCCTGGCATATTGTATATTTTTAATAATAAAAATTAGGAGGCAAATGTAAAGACTTCTCTATTAGGCTTATTCGAAAATTCGTTACTTCTGCGACAGTGGATGTATATTTTTAATTAGATTTTAGTTGCGATGGCCAAAAAATATACAGCTATATTGCTGTATTATTAGCCTTACATAAAGATTTCCTTTTGCTTTCTCACAACTTACTTACTTTCACTTTCTAAATTAAATTTTATGCCCCAATTTTTAGCCAGTTTCTGGTGGGTTTTTGTATTAATTTTTATAGTGTTTAGTGGTCTTGTAACAGTTAATCAAGGCACTATTGCAGTTATTACTTTGTTTGGTAAATATCAGCGAATACTGCGACCAGGCTTGAATTTCAAGATTCCTTTACTGGAACAAGTTTATAAAACCGTAAGCATTCAAAATCGCTCTGTCGAGTTGGAGTTTCAAGCAGTAACTGTTGATCAGGCAAATGTTTATTTTAAGAGTATGTTGTTGTACAGTGTCATCAATCAAGATGAGGAATCTATTAAAAATGTAGCGTTCAAATTTATTAGCGATAAAGATTTAATGCAAGCATTAATAAGAACTGTTGAAGGAAGCATTAGAGCTTTTGTGGCAACAAAAAAGCAAGCAGAAATTTTAACCCTCAGAAAAGAAATTATTGATTTTGTAAAAGAGCAAATTGATCATTCTTTAGAGTCTTGGGGTTATCATTTGCAAGACCTTCAAATCAACGATATTACTTTTGATAAAGCTATTTTGGATAGTATGAGTAGAGTGGTTGCCAGTAATAATTTAAAAGCTGCTGCTGAAAACGAAGGGCAGGCTTTATTGATTACAAAAACAAAATCTGCCGAGGCAGAAGGTAATGCAATTAAGATAAGTGCTGAGGCTGAAAAAATTGCTGCACAACTACGTGGACAAGGAGTTGCGTTGTTTAGAGAAGAAGTGGCTAAGGGTATGAGCCAGGCTGCAGAGCAAATGAAACAAGCTAATCTTGATACCAATGTTATTTTGTTTAGTATGTGGACAGAAGCCATTAAAAATTTTGCTGAAATTGGAAAAGGCAATGTTATTTTTTTAGATGGCAGTGCAGAAGGAATGGATAAAACTATGAAACAAATTATGGGAATGGTGAAGTTGAAAGATGAATAATTTTTGACTGTAAAATTTTAAAAAAGAGGTATTAGTTTTAATGAAACAGATGCCTCTTTTTTTATGTGCAAAAAGTTAAAATTTGTAAAATATTTCCCAAATTTTTGCTATTCACAACAATTTACAAATACTATTCGTTTATTTGTTACGAATAAATAATTAATGAATATGCTTTATTACATTCTGCAAGTTCCAACAACAACAGCCCCTTTGCCAGACAAAATTTCAATGATTGATTTGTTGCAAAAAGGTGGTTGGATTATGTATCCACTTTATATATTGTTGGCAGGTGCAATTTTTGTTTTTTTTGAAAGGTTAATTGCCATTAGAAAAGCTGCAAAAATTGATGATAGTTTTATGAATATCATTAGAGACAACATTGTAAGTGGCAACATAGCTGCTGCAAGAAATCTGGCAAAAAATACTAACAATCCTGTTGCAAGAATGATAGATAAAGGCATTCAAAGAATTGGAAAACCTATAGAAGCCATTGAACGTAGTATGGAAAATGTAGGCAAATTGGAAATGTATAAAATGGAACGCAACCTTTCAATTCTTTCATTAATTGCAGGTATTGCACCAATGTTTGGTTTTTTGGGAACTATTGTTGGGATGATTCAATTGTTTTACAATATCAATAACAGTGGCTTTGAATTAAATACCATTGCTGGTGGTATTTATGTAAAAATGATTACTTCTGGTAGTGGATTAATTGTTGGTTTAATAGCTTATGTTGGACACAATGTTTTAACAACTCAAATTGAAAAAACAGCCTATAAAATGGAAGCTGCAAGTGCCGAATTTATTGATGTTTTGCAAGAGCCAACAAAGTAATTTTGAATGTTGAATTACGAGTTATGAATTGTAACTTCATTAATTCCAATTCAAAAAACATTCATCATTCTTAATCCATAACTCATAATTTAGTTAAAGTGAACATAAGAAAAAAACTTAGGGAAAAGCCCAATCTTCACGCAGGTGCATTAAACGATATTTTGTTTATACTGCTATTGTTTTTTTTGATAGTATCAACTCTTGCAAATCCCAATGTTGTTAAGGTTAATAACCCAAAGGGAAAAGCTGATACTAAAGCCAAGCAAAACATTGTTGTATCTATTGATAAAGAAAATAAAATTTATTTAAACCAGCAACAAATACAGGACAATCAACTTGATACAATTATCAGTGCAGAGGTTACTAAAGTTCGCCAGTTTTTAGATACTCCTTCTGTGGTAATTAATGCAGATACAATTTCTTACACTGGTAGCTTCTTTAAAATAATGGCTTCTGCAAAACGAGCAGGGGCAAAGGTTGTAGCCAATATAAAGAATTAGTTTTTTATATTTTCACAATAAAATAATAGATGCCACAATTTCTCACTCATAGCAAATTTTATTCCCAAGAAGAGGCAAATGAATTTATTAATTTGCTTCAAAATGCTAAGATTGATTTTGAAATTGAACGAGAAAAAAATGTACTCGATAAGATATATGTTGGGGAATCTTTAGACCCAATGTTTGCCATTAAAATTCCTGAAAATAGTTTTGCCGAAGTAAATAGTCTTCTATTGTTAAATGCTCAATTGCAGCTAAACAATATTAATCCAGATTACTACTTATTCAATTTTTCAAATCAAGAACTTATTGATGTTGTAAACAGCAAAAATGACTGGAATTTTTTTGACCAGGCACTTGCTTCTAAAATAATATCAGAAAGAAAAGTAGAAATTCCTGTTGAGCCAACACAAGCTCTGGTAAACACTACTTATATACCAAATAAAATCGATGCTGTATGGCTTTTTCTTGAATATATTCTATCTGTCGTAGTGCCTTTTACAGGAGCTATTATTGGACTTGCAACCCTCTATGCATACAAAACACTTAGTGATGGCAATAAGGTAAAAATGTATGATGAAGCAACAAGAACTCACGCCAAAATAATATTATCAATTGGTATAGTTTGGATATTAATAGTTTTAATTTTTTTGATTTTAAGCTTAGGTCACATATATATCTAAAACCATTCACCACAACTTTTTTCCCACTTATCTAATAAGAAAATTTTTGATTAATGTTTTTCTGACAGTTTTGCGTCGAATTAGAAAAAACATATTATGAGAAAATTTATTACACTTGGATTATTTACTATCCTATGTGCATTTACACAAGCACAAACAATTACTGGAATTTTAAAAGATGATGCTGGAAAAATTATTGCCAACGCATCAGTTACATTGCATAAAGCAAAAGATTTATCAGCAGTAAAAATTGCAGTTTCAAACAACGAAGGCAAATATTTATTCAACAACATCAACAATGGTAAATACTTTGTAACCACTAGTAGCATTGGGTTTAAAGCCAGTTCATCTTCTGTATTTGATGTTAATGGAACAGATGTTAATGTGCCAACATTAACACTTTCAAAAGTTAGCAAAAGCCTTGGTGAAGTAACAGTAACTAGCAAAAAACCAATGATTGAAGTAAAGGCAGATAAAACTGTTTTCAACATTGAAGGTAGCATTAACGCACAAGGTACAGATGCTTTTGAGTTGCTTCGCAAATCGCCAGGAGTAATGATTGATAAAGATGACAACGTACAATTGAGTGGCAAAAATGGTGTGCAAGTTTATATTGATGGTCGCCCTACACCAC
>JANYEP010000138.1 GCA_025363075.1 Chitinophagaceae bacterium
TTCAATGGTAATTTAAAATGTAACCTGCCAAAGTTTGTAATCATTGCGAGGCACAAAGCAATCCACTTGATACTTGAGATTGCTTCAGGCAAGAACCTTTGCAATGACGTTGACAATTGGTGAAATTTATATTGTTAATTGTATTTATCCCAGCAAACTTTTAATTTTTCCCAAACTTCCCTTGCTTTTCCTCATTTTTGGTAAAATAATAACCACGACAGCCAATATTTTACCCTCATTTGTCAAAATTTTGCCCAAAATACTTATTCATTTGCCCAAAAAATTAATATATCTACCCAATAAATAAAAATATTTGCCCAATATATTAATTAATTTGCCCAAAAAATTAATATAATTAATCAATTTAAATACTTCTTTGGGCAGAAATATAGGCAGTTTGTAATAAATTGTCGTTTAAAATAGTCATAATGCTATATCCTTTGGCTATTTCCAGGCTTTGTTGGGGGGTTAATTCAATAAATTCGCCTTTTACCTGTCTGCCCTTATATATTTTTACTGTAACATTACCAGTATTGGTTAAAGTGCTGCCAACAATTACACTTTTGATGGTTTTATGTTGCCCCAAAAGTATTTTTGAGGTTATTACTTGAGGTTTTCGAGAGCTTGTTACTATTAAAAAACCATAGTTTCCTAAGCCGTTGGGATTGTTTTGGTACAGATTTTTTAAATAATTGCCAATACCCTTAACATTTTTAAAAATGGATTGCCACAGCAGGTTGCGGTTTTGGGTGGCTATGGCTGCCTGCTCGCCATTTTGTTGTGCAAGGTTAGCAGTTTGTAAAGCAGCAAGCACAGCAACATTATTGGCAACAACATCAATATTATTTTTGTTGATAAATGGTTGCAGGGGCGAAGTGCCTGCTGGAAAATCGAGGTGTTTTTTAAAAAAATTGGTGGCAATATTCATTAGCTCCACAAAATTTTGGGGATATTTTACCTGCCCCTTGCCCACAATGGCAATGCCCCAGTTGCCCAGCTGTTTGGGGTTGGATGGATATAGTTTTTTAAGAAACTGTACTTCATTTTTGAGGTTTGCGATGGCGGTGTTGCTCTGCAATTTTTTTAGTTGATTTACATTTTCTACTTGCTTGTGGTAATCAATTTGCTTGTTGTTTTCAACATTTGCAATATTGGCTTGGGCAATGCAATGGTTGAGGTCTATATTGTGTTGAATGAGGTATGGCGTAAGCAGGCTGGTAGCTCCATCGCTATCGTGCTTTGCCTTTATATCCTCGAGCAATTTTATTTGTGCAGCTAAATGGGTGGGGTAAATGATGCGGTGCATACTATTTACGATTTGGTGATTTTAGGTTTATGGTTTGGGGGTATAATGAACAAATAGGCTGTCTATTAATTCTTTTGGAACTTCTTTTTCTATTGCTCTACGAGTAGAATCTGGGATGTTATTAAGATTGTTTTCAACATCTTTTTTCATATTTTGATAAATGCTATCAATCTTTTTTCTATCGGCTTCATCAAATGGTTTGTCGTAGTATAAAATTTTAGCGTTGGGTTTCAACATTGTAAATGCTGCTTTATAATTTGTTTTGCTATTGTTTTTTTTATAAAATAAAGTAATAAAATAAAGCAATCTGTTATCTCCATTTACAATAGTGTCCTTATTGCTGCAAAGGCTACCAGTAATTTTAATTTCATTTGGGTTAGAAAACTTGGTTATTAAAGTATCAAATGCAATTTTCTTTTCATATTTATCATCTCCTTCATAATACTTAAAGTAGTCTTGGTTGGTTTCTATATTTCCATACTTTTTTTCGTGTTGCCAATCGGAATAATTGGTATATAAAATGAAAAAAATGAAGCAACTGCTTACAAAAATTTGGGAATACAAATAGGTATTGCCTATGTTATTTGATTTTTTAAATGAGAAAATGGCAAAACCAATTATGTGTGCAATTAAAACAAAAATTAAATGTACTATCCAAAAAGATGGTTCTTTAATTAAGTCAATAATACCAACTCTATAATATGCACTATGTGTAAGAGTAATAACAACATTGATGCAATAGAAAAGAAATAGCCTTTTAAGATGAAGCATAGCATTGTATTAGTTCTCAAATCTACACAAAACCTAATAGATTTTGATGTGATTGGTAAAAAATTACAACAGTATTCCTTTTAAAAATAAATAAGCCATACTAAAATAAATTAATAACCCAGTAACATCTACCAACGTAGCTACAAAAGGTGCAGAGGAAACGGCAGGGTCGGCACCCAAGCGTTTAAGAATAAGTGGTAACATACTGCCGCTTAAAGTTCCCCAAAGTACAACGCCAATGAGTGAGCATCCTACTGCAAAAGCTATTAACATATAGTGGTCGCCATAAAGGTTGGGGGCAATGCTATGCCACACCACTACTCTTACAAAACCAATGATTCCTAAAACTGTTCCAAGCATTATACCACTTATTATTTCTCTACGCAATACTCGCCACCATTGGCTTATAGTGATTTCGCCAACTGCCATTGCTTGTATAATTAGTGTTGATGCTTGGCTTCCACTGTTGCCTCCACTGCTAATGATTAATGGAACAAACAAGGCGAGAACAACGGCTTTTTCAATTTCGTGTTCAAAATATCCCATTACGCTTGCAGTTAGTAATTCGCCCAAAAATAAAACTACCAGCCAGCTAATTCTTTTTCTGAAAAGTTTTAATAAAGGCATATCAAGGTATGGCTCGTTCAATGCTTCTGTTCCCCCCATCAATTGCATATCTTCACTAAATTCTTCGTTGGCAACCCACAGCATATCGTCGATGGTAACAATGCCAAGCAGTTTGTTGTGTCCATCGGTTACTGGCAAAGCCATTCTGTTGTTCATTTTAAACACAGTGTTGGCGTGCTCCTGATCGTCATTTACGTTTAAAGCCACCACTCTTTCATCCATTAGGTCTTCGACAAGTTTATCTGGCGTAGCCAAAATAAAATCTCGAATTCTAATGTCGTCAAGCAATTCGCCTTGCTGGTTTATTACATAAATAACATCTGTGGTTTCGCTGTGTTTGCCAAATTTTCTAATGGTTTCGTAAACCTCTGCAACAGTGTTGTGAGCATACACATACACATAGTCTGGCGTCATTAATCTGCCTACACTATCTTCAGGATAGCCCAGCATTGCCAGAGTAATTTTCCTTTCTTCTGGGTTTAGAAGTTTTATTAAATCTCTGATAGCAGCTTTAGGAAGTTCTTCCAAAAAGTCTGTTCTGTCATCAGGAGGTAATTCGTTTAAAAGTTCGGCAGTTTTATTTGGTGGAAGTTCTTTAATAATTTGTTTTTGGGTAGATAAATCAAGAATTTTAAAAACTGCCGAAGCCCTGTTAATGCTCATACTGGTGATGATGAGGGCTTCATAATCTAAATTATTGTTTATTAAATCTACAACATCGCTAATGTTTTGTTCATTTAAGAATTCAGCAACTGCAAGGGTATCGTGCTGTGATATTACTTGCTCAAACTGTTCTTGCAAATTTGATATTTCTAACTCCAAACTCATAGCTGCGAAGTTAAAAGGTTTAAGGTTTATAGTTAGTGGTTTGTAGCTGTTTGCAAAAGAATTAATATTGGGCATAAAGCATAGGCATTAACCTATATTTTCGCCACATATTTATAAGCAAAATGATTTTACCCAACCTTACTGTTGCACACTCCGAAACCAGAGGAAGAGGTGTATTTACAAGCCAAAAAATTAAAGCAAATACTGTTGTTGAAATATCACCAGTGCTGGTTTTTCCAACAAAAGAAGTTGCAGATGCAGAGAAAACTTTGCTGTTTAATTATTTTTTTGAATGGGGTAAAAACTTAAAGAAGAGAGCTTTGGGAATGGGTTACATTTCAATGTATAATCATAGCTACAAAGCTAACTGCGAGTATGAAATGGATTATGAAAATGAAACCATTAAAATATTTACTGTTAAAGACGTTGCAGCAGGAGAAGAATTATTTATAAACTATAATGCTGTACCAGACGATGCTACACCAGTTTGGTTTGATAAGAAGATTGTGAAATAGTTAGGCTATTTTATACATTTTGCCTGGCATACCAATGAGTACATTTTGCAACTCTAAATTTAATATAGCTGCAGCTACAGAGCTACTGCTGAGATTGGATTTGAGAAAAATTTCATCAATGCCAACAGCATCCTTTGCTTTAATAATATCAATAATTATTTTTTCATCGGCAGAAAGTTCTATAAATAGTTCTCTTTGCTTTTTTACGGTTTTTGTTTTCTCTTGCCAGCCCAATTCTTCAAGCATTTGCTCAACGCTAGTAAATAGTGTTGCTTTATTTTGCTGAATGAGTTTTAAGCAGCCCAAACTCTTGCTATCATTCACTTTTCCAGGAACAGCAAATAAATCTCTATTGTAGTTGTAAGCCAATTCAGCAGTAATCATACTACCACCAGAGGCAGCAGTTTCAATAACAATTGTAGCGTCTGCAATTCCAGCAACAATTCTGTTTCTTCGTGGAAAATTATGTTTATCAGCTTTGATATTTTTTTTAAATTCAGTTAATAAACCACCATTCAATAACATTTCTTTTGCTAATGATTTATGTTGTGCAGGATAAATGGAATCCAATCCGTGAGCCAACACTCCAATAGTTGGCAAATTATTTTTTACTGCTGCTTTGTGTGCAATGGCATCAATGCCAAACGCAAGCCCACTAACAATTGTAACGTTGTGTTGTTGCAATTCTTCAACAATGGTTTCTGTTATTTGTTTGCCATAATCTGTGTTGCTTCTTGTGCCAATAATGCTAATTGTTTTCTTGTTATTCAAGTCAGCAGTCCCTCTGTAATATAGCATTGTTGGTGCATCGTAGCAATGTAATAGTTTTTTTGGATAATTGTTTTCTGTGATAAATAAGGGTTGAATATGGTGCTTTTCAATAAACTTAATTTCATCTTCTGCTTCGCTAAAATTATCGAATGCCTTTATTTGCGAAGCTCTTATTTCTCCAATGCCATCAATCAAGCTAAGGTCTTTTTTCTTTGCTTTAAAAATGGCTTCTGCAGTTTTAAAATGCTCAAGCAAAAGCTTTGCCTGCACAGAGCCAATGTTGTTTACAAGTGTTAGTGAAATTTGGTATAAGAGGTCGTTGGTCAAAATTAATATTTATTTTTATCTGGATGTTGACGGGTGTCGAGAATGTTCAATATTTCAATTTTATCATTTGAAATCCTGTAGAAAAGGCGATTGTGTTTTGTGATTAAAATGCTTCTCACGTCTGCATCAATACTTGAAATAATGCCAATGAATGGTTGAAGGGAAATTTTATGTACCTTTTTATTTGTGATATTGTTAAATTCTAAAACAACATCCAACGACCAATTTAGTAGTAGATAATTGATGATTCTTTCGTAATCTTCAGAAGCAGTATCTGTCCATACTATTTTGTAAGCCATCCTTGTACTCTTTTTTGCATTTCCTCATTCGATATTACTTTTCCTTCATCTGCTTGTTTAATCGACATTTTAAGCCTTTCAATTTGTTCTTTACTTAGTAATTCCAATGGATCTTTTTGATGTGTAACATAAGCTTCGGCAGTTTCATTTAATATATTCAACTGTGTTTCATCTTCAAGCAAGTCAATATAATGGTGAAGTTGTTTTTTTATTTCTGTAGTTGTCATAAAAAATATTTACGAGTGAAGATAAATAAATTTGTTTATTCTTCCACAAAGTCCAACTCTTTACCAAAGGTTTCCTTGGTTTTAATGGCAGCTATAAAACCTGTTACCATTACAATAATGCCAACAATCCACGCAGCTTTTATGTAGTCATCTTTAAAGACATAATCGCTTCTCAAAAACTTAAACAACATTAAAATTAATGGCAAAAATCCACGCACTAAATTGGGTATAGAAATAGCAGCAGTGGCTCGAAGGTTTGTTCCAAAATTTTCTGCACTCATAGTAATATATAAAACAGAAATGCCAGAACCAAAACCAAGCAGCACACAGATTGCATACATATTAAACGCATTTCCACCACCATCAAACACAAAGAATAGAGTAATAAAAATACTTAGCAAACAATAATAAATAAGCAATGTTTTTTTACGGCTTTTTATAATGTTACTTAAAATACCTGCAAGCATATCTCCAAAAGCCAAACCTACATATTGCAGCATTAATGCTTTGGGTTGGTCGAAGTTTTGGATATGAAAACGCTTTGCAAATTCATCGGAAAAACTTATCAGAATTCCAATTACATACCATACTGGCAAGCCAATCAATATTCCCTTTAAGTATCTAAAAAATCTTTCTTTTTTGTTGAAGAACATTAAGAAATTTCCCATTTGCAAGTGGTCTTTTTTAGCAGCGTCATATAGCGAACTATCTAACACTTTCACTCTTAGTAAAAGCAACAATAAACCCATTCCCCCACCAATAAAATAACATAAACGCCAATCGCCCTTTGTAGATGTGTGAACAATATATGCAGTGATAGTTCCCATTACACCACTTGTTGCAATGATGGCAGCAGCAATACCTCTTTTTTCTTTGGGTAACATTTCACTTGTAAGTGTAATGCTTGCACCTAATTCGCCTGCAAGCCCAAGCCCAGCAATGAATCTAAGAATTGTGTAAGTTGTAACATCGTGTACAAAGCCATTTGCAATGGTAGTAATGGAATATAAAAGTATAGAACCAAACAATACAGATTTTCTTCCTTTTTTGTCGCCAAGCATTCCCCATAAAACACCCCCAATTGCAAGACCAAGCATCTGCCAGCTTACAATATTTTCGCCAAAATTTTTTATATCATCTCCTCTTAAACCTAAGTCATACAAACTTGTTTTACGAACAATATTAAAAACCAATAAATCGTAGATATCAACAAAGAAACCCAATGCACCAACGATTACTGGTAAAGAGAAAACACTGATTTCTTTTTTGGTTACATTCATAATTAATCTTTCTTCTTTCCCATTGCCATTTTAATAATTACTGGTGCAGTTGTTATAACTACAATGCCTATTACTATTATTTCAAGATGAGATTTTAGGTCGAAATGAAATTGGTTTAAAATCCATTTTTGCAAAAAGTGTCCCGCAACCAACATACTTAAAACCCAAGCCAAACAACCAACAATATTGTAGTAACTGAATTTCTTTTTATCCATTGCAACTATGCCAGCAACTATGGGTGCAAAGGTTCTTACAATAGGTAAAAACCTTGCAAAAACTATAAAACCTACACCGTGCTTTTCATAAAAATCGTGGGCTTGTTCTAAGTGCTTTTTCTTGAATAAAATATTTTCTTTCCACCCATACATTGCTGGTCCAACTTTTCGCCCAAACCAATAGCCAACAGTATTTCCAATAATTCCAGCAGCAGAAATAAGCAACCATAAGAGCAACAATTGGGCATACTCATTTTGTATAAATGGAAAGTATCTTAGTACTAATTCTGAATTATAAATTCCTGCAACAAACAATAAACTATCGCCAGGTAAAAAGAAGCCAGCAAATAATCCTGTTTCGGCAAACACTACAAACAACATTAACCACAAACCACCGTGTTCTATATAAAATTGAGGTTGCAATAACTGACTCCAATGAAAGTCTAAAAGAATAAATTGTAGCATAATAGCTTTATTAAATTGAAATATGGCACAATGATAAAGAAAGTTTTTTAATTGTTTGTGCTACTATATTTGTTGCTTAACAAGTATAATAATTAATCAATAAAATAAAAATGGAAGAACAACAAAACAACAATCAATTGAACATTGAAATTAGTGAAGAAACAGCTGAAGGTAGTTATGCTAACCTTGCTATTATTACTCATAGCCACGCAGAATTTGTGATAGATTTTGTGAGTGTGATGCCAAACACTCCAAAAAGCAAAGTAAAAAGCAGGGTAATTTTTACGCCTATGCACGCTAAAAGATTTATGAAAGCAATGGTTGAAAATATTCAACGCTATGAGGCTGCAAATGGTGCTATTAAAGACCTTGAGCAAATTGAAATACCAATGACATTTGGTGGGCCCACTGCACAAGCATAGAATATCTAAAGATTTTAAAAACAAAAAACTGTATCAGTAAATGATGCAGTTTTTTTATTTTACAGTATGTCCCATACAACAAAAAACCTTGTTTAATTTCTTAAACAAGGTTTGCTTATCATCCGTCAGAAAACTATTTTTATTGTTTACTTATCATCACTTTGGTTGGCTTATACTTGGTTTGGTCAGCCTCAAGTGTTAAGATAAATAAACCTGAATTCGTTGCATTATTTTCAAGTACTACATTCACTTTATTCATTCCTTTTTTAGCGTTGATGAATTGTGTGTGTACTAATTTTCCACTTCCAGCTTCAATCAATTTCAATACCATAGACTCATCGGCATCAGCCATAAAGTTGGCAACAAATTTTCCTTTGTTTGGATTTGGATAAATAACAATCTCATTATTTGTTGCAATAATATTAGCAGCACTTTCTTTGCTAAATCTTAGATTGTTTATTGTACCACCAATATTTCTAATACCTCCTGCGTTATTCTCCCAAGTAAAATCTATTGCAGTAATATCACTTAAATCAATGCTTGATGAGTTTGCTTTTGAAACAAATTGTGCAAGCCCAACAGCATATTCAACTTCGCTACCATTAATTGCTAAAGAGTATTGGTATTGGTCATTCCAATTAGTAATACTTTTCTTAACTAATGTAATTTTAAGTTTTGCAGTTCCTACACCAGATGCAGCAAATTTGATTGTTTTGTAGTCGTTGAAATTTCTTTCAAAACCATTACCCTTCATCAGTTTGTATGCTGTAACATAGTCTTTACTATTTGCCTCAACTTTTACTTTTCTGAATAACGGATATTCATTTGCATTTGTTGTGTAGCCTGCGTTTGTAATATCAAATTTATTGATAGTGGTAGTGTTGTCATAATTAATATTCCAAGCACCATCACTCATATACACCAGGTCATTTAAAGAATTATTGATGTATAGGAACAAGTTATTTTGGTAAGCATCTGCAACAGGAATTGAAATACTGTTAAGAGCATTTGGTTTTAACGCAACGCTAAAATTTGTTGTTTTGTTTGTTGCATTTTCATTCAAATTACTTACCATTTTAAAGTTGCAAGTAGTAGCATTTGTTGGGTTATTAATCACCAATGAAATACTTGTTTTTTCTCTGGTAATTGTTTGCACAAATACTTGTGGTAAATCATTAGTATTGTTAGCAAGTGCTTGCAAAGTTTTAATTGCTTTCACTTTGCTAAATATGTCCTTAGCCATTGATTCTACTGTGTTGTAGTTGATTGCCCACAATTGGAAATTATACATTGTATCTTCCTTAATGTAGTTATCGGTTATCCAATTGCTTTGTAAACTATAACTGTTTCTTCCTGCTTTTGCACCAATGCTAAAGTTGATACAATGCTCCACTTCTCCAGTTCTTTGTTTAAGTATAGAAGCAATTACATCATAACCGTCAATCTTCATTTTCTTCACACTAATCAATTGTGCTTCTTTCATTCTATCACAAATTGGTTTTGTGTGGCTATAAACTTCACCCAAAGTTTTTGTTCCAAACGCAACAGCCAAAGTGTTGCTATTGTTGGTATAATCAATTCCAATAACATCAATTGCATTCGTGATATTCGTTAAATCTGTTGGCGTAGTAATAAATTGATTGTTGGTAATACTTGTAGTTGCTGGCACTAAATCTTTAAGTGCTAAACCATTGTTTCCATTAACAACTGTTCCACTATTTTGTATAAACTGGGTTGCATTGTTGTAGCCATTTACTGTTACTACACTATTGAAAGCATTGCCATATAAGCGTTTGCTGATAATGTCTCCTAAAGATTTACTCTCAAGTCCACCACCACCTCCACCTGTTACAGTGCCACTACAAATGGTATCTATAACAACATATACACTTGCTGAAGGCAAACTCCAGCAACCAGAACCATCTTGTGCAGTAAGTGTGTAGTTGCCTGCTGTTGTTGGATATAAACAAGATGAAGTACCATTTGGTGCTGCAATCAACACACCTTCTTTGTACCATTGATAGTTGCTATAGCCCCATATTGCAGGACATATTTTATCGTGATTTGCTACACAAATTTGTACGGTATCGCCACCACCTATTGTTGGCGTAACTGCATAGTTAATGCTTACTGCTACTGCGTTTGAGCTAATATTACACATACCATTACCCGATGTGTAAATCATTGTGTAAGCTCCCGAAACCGTTGGAATATATGTTTGAGAAGTAGCTCCCGCAATGGCTACCCCATCTTTATACCATTGATAATTTGGAACTACTGTGCTGCTTAAAGTGAAGCCTGTGCCTAAGCAAGCAGATGTTGCTCCAGATGCAGTAATAACAGGGTTTACAGCAGGGCATTGATAAATTCCAAAATTAGCTTCGGTAATATTTGATGTTGAAACTGTGATTGCTAAAATACCATTTACATTGCCATCATTGCCTGTTCCTGCACCAAGATTTTCTCCAGTATTTATCCACGTTGCAGGAAGGCTTGCAGCAGGTGCATTTGCACCTTGCACACCTTGTGTAGTGCTTAAAACAATTGTGTAATTTCCAACACTAATTCCATTTAAAGTATAAGCTCCATTTGAAGCAATTGTAGTAGCAACAACTACTTTGCCGCTAGTATCTATTAAGTTAGCATATAAGATTCCACCTGCATTTGTGCCAGTTCCATTAACAGTATTGTCGCCTAAACCATTTGCATCTGCAAACACATTTCCAGTAATATCAACAGTGCTATTCATAGATACACTCATCAAAAATTCATCGCCAGCATTAATGGTTGTATGACTCCAAGCCATTCCATTGCCATCACCTCTTACATATATTTTAAAAGTAAGTGTTGTGATATTTGTTCCTGACGCTTTTACACTGCCACAAGCTGCACCTGCACCACAGTTATGAGTAGGTGTTGCAGCATTATTTAATATTTTATTTGAAACAACATTAAACTCATTACTGCCAGAAAGTTTGGATAATGTTACGCCACTTGTTTGTAATTCCAACTCTGTTGAAAAGCCTTGTGCATTTGTAAGCCCAAATAGTACATTACTACCTAAACCATTAATATGAATAACAGGGTTACTTATTGATTGACTAAATGTGAGGGTAATATTTCCAAAATAATACCTACCACTTACAGCATCATTATTTGTAAAAAGTTCATCAACGCTATTGTAAAAATAAAAACCATAGTTGTCTGCAACATCTATCCCTGTTGATGTTGGACCATTTGGGCTTGATGTAAAGTGAGTGTTAGAAGGATTGTCAACACTATTCAAACTATTATAAACAGGTACTTGTGTTGCCACTGGCATAATGCTGTTTACTCTTCCACCAAAGCTCATTCCTTTCCCTGTGCTTACCCTGCTTGTTGAAATGTTATTGTATTGTTGATTTGATAAAGATGCTGTTACTGTAATGGACGGATTGAAGGTAGAGAAAGTTGAGCCACTTGTGTTCTCTAATAATGTTGCTGTTTGATTGGCTGTTGTTAACCCTAATGGAACGCCAGTATAACTTGCCCCTGCTAATTCTAATTGTGTTTGCGAAAAGCTGTTTGCACCAAATAAAACAACAAAAGAGCCTGTTATGAACAGCCTCAAGCGTTGAGCATTTATTTTTTGCAAATGCAGTAACATATTTTTTAACATCATTCCTTTAGATTAATAATATAAATATTATCAAAGAATACAGGATTTATTTTATGGTTTTCAAAAGGGTTTATTGGTTTAAAACTGATATTGCTATCTATATATTTCTTGTAAAATGGCAATTGCAACGAATGCTTATTTACATAATACGAATTACTACTACACTGACATTTTTTCCTATTTTGCCTCAAATTATTATTCAGAGGCCTATTTTTTATGCCCAATTGTCCATTTGAACGCTTCAAACGGGCATCTGAATACTTCAAACCTGCACCCCAACAGTTCTAATGAAGCCCTCAATAGTTCAAATCTGCATTGTAATATTTCAAATCTGTTCCCAAACACTTCAAACAGGTATTCTAACTTTTCAAATTAACACCTCAACAGTTCAATTGTATTTCCCTTGACTTTTCGCTACTGGTTGGGTAATAATTTGCCAACCAGTAGGAAAATATTTTTATTAAAAACCTATAAGGTCTTAAAGACCTTATAGGTTTAAACTATTTGTTATCCGTTTGCCTTAGGATTAATTGTTACTACATAAGTTACAGTTGTTACACAACCACTACCATTTGTTACTGTATAGCTAATTGTTACAGTTCCTGTCATTACACCTGTTACAACTCCACTTGCACTAATTGTTGCAATAGCTGTGTTAGATGAACTCCATACACCACCAGTTGTTGCATCGCTTAAAGTAATTTGGTCGGTAACTGCTGTAACGGTGTTTCCAGTTATTGGCGAAACCACTGGAAGAGCATTTACCGTTACCGTTGTTGAAACTGAATCCACACAACCATTACCATTGGTTACTGTATAACGTATGATTGATGTTCCTGCACTAATACCACTCACCAAACCTGTGCTATTAACTGTTGCAACACTTGTATTTGTTGATGTCCACATGCCACTTGCAGTTGCATCTGCTAATTGAGTTGTTGAGCTTGCACATACACTTGTTGTGCCTGTTATTGGAGCAATTACTGGTAACGCATTTACTGTTACTGTTGTTGAAACTGAATCTATACAACCATTACCATTGGTTACTGTATATCTTATAACACTTGTTCCTGCTGCAACACCAGTTACTAAACCTGTTGCATTTGCAGTAGCAACACCTGTGCTAACTGATGTCCAAACACCACTTGCAGTTGCATCGCTTAATTGAGTTGTTTTAGCAACACATATTGTTGTACCACCTGTAATGGCTGCAATTAC
>JANYEP010000148.1 GCA_025363075.1 Chitinophagaceae bacterium
CTTCTATAGTACCCAAAACTGTATATCCACCAGCAGCAGCATTGGTGAAGTTTAGGTATAGTTGTCTAAAATCTGGAACTTTAAAACCATAGCCAACACTCGCTGTGAAATGTAGTTTTGAATTTGGTTTAAAAGAAAAAGAAATTTTGGGGGCAAATGCAGATTGATAGTTGCTATTGTTATCATATCTCAAACCAAGAATGGTAGTAAATCTTTTGGTGCAATTTATTTCAGATTGCACAAATGCATAACCAACTTTCGATTCTTTTAAATTGTTTTCATTGTCGTATCTGCTACTTCTCACATTTTCATAAACATAGCCAATGCCTGTTGTCAAGTTTATTCTTTTAGTAATACTAAAATCATTTTGATTTTCTATTTTATACATTCTTTGTCTAAAATAGTCGTAGTAATCTTTTGTAGAAGTTGTTGCTAAGTCTTGATTTGATTGATAACTTGCATGATAAAATCGTAGAACAGATTTTATTTTATTATTAAACTGGTGAGTAATAGTTGGGTTTATAGCATACTCAGTGTGTTTCTCAAATCCATCAGAATAAGTAATTACACCTATGTTGGTAGTAGCAAATTTTGTAGTAAAATTTTCTAAAGAATATCTTGCAAGCAAGCTAAATTTTGTTTTATTATTTACTGCACTGCTTAAATAAATTTGATGATTAAATTTCCAGAGTGGCTCAATACTTTTATCTACACTAAAAGGTCTAACACTATAAATATTTGTGTGAAATGCATTAGAAAATAATTGAATTTTTACTTTTTTCATTTTAAGGTAAGCACTTGCACTTCCATCAAACGTTTCAAAAGAACCATATCTAATACTTGCAGATAATTTGTTTGCAGCACTTTCTTTTGTAATAATATTAATTACACCAGCCATTGCTTCACTACCATACAAACTTGAAGAAGGTCCACGAACAATTTCTATTTTTTGAATATTGCCAACAGCCACTCTTTTAAGGTCAAGCACTCCTGTATTTCTACCAATTAAAGGTTCTCCATTCAATAAAATTGCTGTGTATGCAGGGTCTAATCCTTGCATTTGAATGCCACTACCAAAGCCTCCATCATTAATAAAAATGCCAGTTTGTTCTGTTAAAATATCATTCAATCTTAGCGATGCTGCTTGCTTAATATTTTTTTGAGAAATAATGGTAACAGGCACACCAACATTGCCCAATTTTCTTTCTGTTCTTGTTGCTGTGATAACTACCTCGTCCAATTTATTAGTAGTGTCAGTCTGCGAAAAAGATGACACAGAAATGAATGTTGTGGTTAGTATATAAAGCCAAAATTTATTCATAGTGTTATATACTGCAAATGTGATATGCTGGATTTTTATTTGTGCCACAGAATTGTCATAGTTTTGGTATATGACAAAAATCAGTTTTCGATTTTAGTATAAATACAAAAAATCCCACTTCGTAGAAACGAAATGGGATAACCAAAACCAACTGTATATGAAAACTCTTTATAAAATAGTAATCTCTTTTGGTTGCACTTTTACTTCTTCTTTTTTTGGTAAGAAAACAGAAAGCACACCATTTTCATACTTTGCTTGAATGCCATCAACATTAATGTTATCATCTAAGTTAAAGCTGCGTTTAAAACTTTGCACGCTAAATTCTCTGCGTAAAGTTTTGTAGTCTTTGTTCTCAACTTCTTCTTTCTTTTCGTAGCTGATGGTCAATATTCCTTTTTCAGCACTAATTTTAAAATCTTCTTTGTTTCTTGCTGGTGCATTCAATTCAACGTTAAAACCATCTTTAGTTTCGTGAATGTTTACTGCTGTTGAAGAATGATTCCACTCTGTTTGAGAAGGAAGGTTTCCAAAAAAATCATCGAACAAGTTGTTGATGAAAACGGGCTTGTGTTTTACGATTGTCATAATTTTTAATTTTTATTTGTTATTAAATTGTTTGTGCATTGGGTTTTGCAAATGATATTCCAACACACAAAACAAGACTTTATGTCGTTTTTAAAATAAAAATTAAGTCATATTGTCTGTTTCGAGCAAAGAAAAAAGGAAAATTGTCATATCAAAATCCAAAAACAACCCATTAACTTTGCTTTCTAAACAAAAAAAATGTATCCAGCAGAAATAGTGTTGCCAATGAAGGCAGAATTAACAGAGAATGGTTTTGAAGATTTAGTGAGTGTAGAACAAGTTGATGCAACCTTAAAAAGCGAAGGAACAACTTTGGTTGTTATCAACTCTGTTTGTGGATGTGCAGCAGGTGCTTGCAGACCAGGAGTTTTATTGGCTGTGCATAATGCTACCAAAAAACCCACTAACTTAGCAACGGCATTTGCAGGTTTTGATAGTGCAGCAGTGAATCAAGTAAGAAATCATTTGTTGCCTTATCCTCCAAGTTCACCAGCAATTGCGTTGTTTAAAGATGGAGCATTAGTTAGTATGGTTGAGAGACATAATATTGAAGGTCGCTCTGCTCAAATGATTGCACAACATTTAATAAACGAATTTGATAAATATTGTAATTAAAGTTTTGGTTTTTATGGGTTAGTAAGTAAGAAAGACCTCGCTGTAAAAAGCGGGGTTTTTTATTGCAAAGCTTTCTCCATTCCTTTTGCTTTTAATAAACATTCTTCATATTCATCTTCTGCATTACTGTAATGTGTAATTGCTCCACCAACCTGATAGCTTAAATATTTTGTGTCGGCATTATACATAATGCTTCTTATTACAACATTGAAATCAAAATCGTTTTCGGGAGAAATATATCCAATGCAACCACTATAAATTCCACGTTTGGTTTGTTCATATTGCTCTATCAGTTGCATCACTTTATACTTTGGTGCTCCTGTCATAGAACCCATAGGGAATAAAGCTTTCAGCACATTAGCAAAATTTATTTTGGCATCAATTTTTGCAGAAATAGTTGAAAT
>JANYEP010000223.1 GCA_025363075.1 Chitinophagaceae bacterium
TAAGAAATATTCCTCTACTACCAAATTATGCAAAAGTGCTAAAAGCTACTTTGCTGGTAAAACCTGTGCAAGCAAGCTATACTCCTGCATTTTATTTACCACCTGCACTAAGATTATCAAACACAGATGCTAATAATGCAATTGGCTACGACTTAGCTGGATTAACCACAGTTGGCTATGCTGCACAACTTGGTTCATTATATATTGATGGTGCATTAGGTTTAAACACGCAATATCAATATGATTTGACACAATACATAAGAACCGTATTGGAAACACAATTTATTACTCCTGGAGAGGGTCTGTTGTTATCGCCACCATCACCAAATTTTGAAACACAATTTGCAAGAACTGTAATTGGAAATAAAAATAATAACGCAGGAAAAACTCAATTGATTATTTACTACGCTGCTGTTAAATAAAATTAATAATGAAGAAATTTAAAATAGTTGTTATTGTTTGTTTTTGTATTGGAAAATCATTTTCACAAAACACAAGCTCACCTTATTCTATCATTGGCTTAGGCGATATTGAAAAAAGCTATTTTGATAGAACATCAGGATTGGGGCATGCTGGTGTTGCATTGTATGGCGAAAGAAACTTGTATGTTGGTAATCCTGCATCATTTTCTTTTTTGGAAAATAGGGCTTTTCAAAATCCTTTTTACTTGGATTTAGCCGTAAGATATAAAAATATTAATTATGCTGGAGATGCTATTACAAGTAGCACTGCTAATCAAAGTAACGATTTACAATTTAAACGTATTTCTTTTGCCATTAAACCTAAGCCAAGATGGGGTTTGAGCTTTGGTTTGTTGCCTTTTAGCACAGCTAATTATTCTTTTGTTGGTGTAAAAACCATTCAAGGTGATCCAACTTCTTTTAACGCAAATTATGCAGGTTCTGGAAGTACAAATTTGGTATATCTATCAAACAGTTTTTTGCTTACAAAAAATTTGAGTGTTGGTATCCAATCTTCTATATTGTTTGGTCAGTTTAGCGATAAAGAAACTATTTATACGGATAGTGTTCTTACAACCGAAAGAAACATTTCTTTAGCAAAGCCATTCTTCAAAGGAGGTATTATATACAAAGGGAACATTAATAAAAACTGGAGTGGTTCAATAGGTGCAACGGGTTCTTTGAAAACAACTATGAATGCACAGTATCAATTAAATGTTACCGATGGTTCAACAAGTTTAAAGTCTATAGATGAAACAAGAAGCAACTACACTGCACTACCTTTAATGGGAGCTATTGGTGTATCGGCAACTTATAAAAATCTTTACACTTTTGTACTCGATTATAGTGGACAAAATTGGAGTAGTATTAACCATAAAGGAACTAATTATTCATTAGTAAATAGTGATAAAATTAGTGCAGGTTTTCAATACATAAAAAACGATACTATTAAAGATAGAAACGTAACTGCTGTATATGAAAATATTTTTCAAGTAGGATTTTTCTACAGCAATTCGTACCTAAATACTTATGGTCAGCAAATTAAAGAATGGGGTGTTACACTTGGTGCTGGGACACAATTAAAACGTAGCCCTCTTGCTCTACACGCTACGCTTGAAATTGGTAGCAGAGGCAGTACAAACAATGGTTTAATTAGAGAAAATATTACTCAATTTGGTTTAACATTAAGTTACCGAGATTTTTGGTACACAAAGAAAATTAAGAAGTATAACTAGTAACTAATCTCGAATTAATTTTCTACTTTCTATCGTTCCATTTGTTAGGAATATTTGCACTATGTAAATACCTTTTACAAGTTGCTCTACACTGATTACTGATGTTGTAGTGTTAGTTATTTGTCTTAAAACAACTTTGCCAAAACAATCAATTATTTTTAATTCCTTAGCATTTTCACAATTAATAAATACACTATTAATTGCAGGATTGGGATATATTGAAATGTTTGAAGTTTGAAATTTTATTGTTATTTGTTTTATTGTTGAATAGGTTTTACTACCGTCGTTATCAATAGCTTCAATTCTATAATACAAGGTTTTTAGGTTTTCGTCTTTTAATACATCCGTAAAATTATACTTCTGTAACCCTTTAACAGCAATAGTTCCAACTGTTTCAAAATTTTTGCCATCGCTGCTGCGTTGAATATTATAGTTAGATAAATTTATTTCATTAGCAACTACCCAAGAATTTGAAACTAGTGTTTCATTTGTTACACTCACTTCATAACTCACAATTTCTACAGGTAATAGTGTTGCTGTCCTAATTAAAATTTTACTTGCCCAAGGTTGCAGTGTTAGATTAGTAACAATATTTCCATCTAAATCTTTCCACTGAAAGCCTTGCAAATCCTGCGTTACAGCATTATCGGTTGCATTCATAAACAATCTTGAACTATCAATATTGGCAGCCCATCTAAAATTATTTGTTATGGTATGCACATCATTTCCAGTAGCATTCCAGTTACTAAAACTATATGGCTTTGTTTGTAATCCATTCAATCTATATATCAAACTATCAACGCTATTATATGGTTGAAAATAATAATTGTTATCAATATTTCCATAGTCATAATTTCCAGATGTATCTATTTGTCTAAAGATATAATCAGCTTTATTTTTTAGCCAAAACACATTTTTTTTGATGTTCATATTTTTAATGAGTGTGGGCTGTAAGTTGCTGCTGTTAAGGTCTAAGCCAATATTGGCACCATAAATAATATTGCCTTCAATAGTATTAGAGCTATCACCAGCATTTTGAAAAATTCCCTTTTGTGTTCTGTTGTAAACTGTATTGTTTTTTATAATGCTGTTATTTACATTAAAGTCAAAATAAATAGCTGGCGTTATAAAATTTGCTTGGTAAGTTCCATCTCTATTTCCATCGCTTGATGTTATAAAATTATTTTGAAAAATATTGTGATGCGATGCACCTCCAAAGCTTTTTAAAGCAGCACCATCATTGTTGCAAAGCATTACGTTGCTTATAATATTTTTCTCTGTTGTGTTATATGTTCCATCAACCGAAATGCCACAATAACCTGCACTATCAATAGTATTGTGATGAATATAATTACTATCGCCAAATGCAATTTTCAGTGCAGTACCATTAATTTCTGCACCAACGCCATTGTTTCTTACAAGCCCAATTTTTGTAAAATTATTATTGTGAATGGTGCAATTTTTTCCACCACCGTTTACAAACATTGCAATACCATCAATCTCATTAAAACTGCAATTATTCACTTCATTGTATTTGCCTTTATCGCTGCAACCATAATTATATTGACGATTAAAAACACAATTGGAAATGATGATATGTTGATTGTTTATGCTGTTAATTATTATGCCAGCATTCATTTGTTTTTCAAACTGAATATTATTGATGTTTATGTATGATGCATTATTGTTAAACGTAATGCCATTGCTATATACAGCAGCTTCACAGGTTTGTGTGTTGGGGTCAATACTGCTTTGTGGAATATAATACATTTTAGCAGCAGCACTATCATATTTCCATTCATTAGCAGTGTCAAGCAAATTAATATTATCGTAAATAAAATAGCCATAATTGGTAATGGCAGCTAAGTGCATTGGTGTTGTATATGCAATTTTATTTGTGCCTGTAAAAGTTGAAATAGCCGATTTTTCCCAACACCATTGTGCAGTATGCACACACACCCAAGCATTTGTAAAATAGGTTGATGAAACACTACTTAATGAAGCATCTTTTAAGTAATTTTTTTGTGCAGAATCTAATGTCAAATATTGATTGTTGTTAGGATAACGAGCAATAGTTTGTTCCTTATCATTCACAAAAAAGTTATTGAGTTTTGTGGCAAATGTTGTCTGGTATTTATTACCATTTTGTGTCCAACTTGAAACTATTTCAGCACCACTAATTATGGGTTTTGCACCACTGCCATAACTTGCAAACACAATGCTGCTAATACTATTGCCACTTGTTGTAATATTTATTTGACCACGAAAAATATCACCACATTTAAACAATACACTATCGCCAGCAACAAGTGTTAAAGTGTTTAATTTAGCAATTGTTTTATATGGCTGCACTTGGATTGTACCAATGTTTCCATCGTTTCCACTTACAGAAAAATAATAGTTGGTGGCAAATAATTTTGTTGTAAAAAATATTGCAGTAATGATGATTAACTTTTTCATATTAGTTGTTTTATAATCGCAAGACCCAACCACAAAATTTTAGTTTAAAGCTGTTTTAAAAATCACCCAAAAGTATGAGAGCACCCACACTAACAGATTCATTCTACAACCAACCCTTTATAACTAACCACTAACCACTATTTTTGCAGCTATGCAAGAGACGAACGTTATTAAACCTTTTCTTAGACTTAGTGGATTAGAGCCATTGGTAGTAAGACCAGAAACCAATTTTGTAAATGTTGGTGAAAGAACCAATGTTACTGGCAGCAAAAAATTTGCAAAACTTATCTTAAACAATCAGTACGAAGAAGCACTAAGTGTAGCACGCCAGCAGGTAGAAAATGGTGCCCAAATTATTGATGTAAATATGGATGATGCTTTGTTGGATGGCAAGCAGGCAATGACTACCTTTTTAAACCTTATTCAAAGCGAACCAGACATTGCTAAAATCCCTATAATGATTGACAGCAGTAAGTTTGAGATTATTGAAGCTGGTTTAAAATGTGTGCAAGGCAAGTGCATTGTAAACAGCATTTCAATGAAGGAAGGCGAGGATAAATTTCGTGAGCAAGCAGAAATTTGTTTAGCTTTTGGTGCAGCCGTTATTGTAATGGCTTTTGATGAGCAAGGACAAGCTGATACAATGAAACGCAAGGTAGAAATTAGCGAACGTGCCTATAAAATTTTGGTGGATGAAGTTGGTTTCAATCCTCAAGACATCATTTTTGATTTAAATGTTTTTGCCATAGCCACAGGGCTTGAAGAACACAATAATTATGGCGTAGATTTTATAGAAGCCACTCGTATTATCAAACAAAAACATCCCTTGGTAAAAATTAGTGGTGGTGTTAGCAATCTTAGTTTTTCTTTCAGGGGCAATGAGCCTGTGCGTGAAGCAATGCACAGTGTTTTTTTATATTATGCCATAAAAGCTGGTATGGATATGGGCATTGTAAATGCTGGGCAAATGATTGTGTACGACCAAATAGAACCCAATTTAAAACAGCTTTGCGAAGATGTTATTTTAAACATCAATAATGATAACAACGAAGCCACAGAAAAACTAATTGAATTCGCTACAACCGTTAAGGCTAAAGACAAAGAAGAAAAAGTAGATGCTGCCTGGCGTGGTGAAACTGTTGAAAAAAGATTGGCTTACGCATTGGTAAATGGCATTACAGAATTTATAGAAGAAGATACCGAAGAAGCTCGTCAAAAATATCCAAGACCGTTAGATGTTATTGAAGGGCCTTTGATGGCAGGAATGGATATCGTTGGGGATTTATTTGGTGCAGGTAAAATGTTTTTGCCACAGGTTGTTAAGAGTGCAAGGGTGATGAAAAAAAGTGTGGCTGTATTAACGCCTTTTATTGAACAAGAAAAAGAAGATAGAAAACAAGCACATCTTTTAGCAGGAACTGTTAATGAAGAAAGTGCTGGTGCAGCCACCATTTTATTAGCAACAGTAAAAGGTGATGTACACGATATTGGTAAAAATATTGTGGGCGTTGTGTTGGGTTGCAATGGCTATAATATTGTTGATTTGGGCGTAATGGTTGCTACTGATAAAATACTTGAAGAAGCTGTAAAATGTGCTGCTGATATTATTGGTTTAAGTGGATTGATTACACCAAGCCTTGACGAAATGGTACACATTTCAAAAGAGATGAAACGCAGGGGAATGAAGCAACCATTGTTGATTGGTGGTGCCACAACAAGCAGGATGCACACAGCAGTAAAAATTGCACCAGAATATGGCAATGGCGTAGTACACGTTTTAGATGCCAGCAGAAGTGTAACTGTTGCTGGAAACCTTTTAAACCCTGATGCCAAAGAAAATTTTTTGGTAGATGTGAAAGAAGAATATGCAAAGCTGAAAGAGCAATTTGAAAATAAAAAAGTTGTAAAAAACTATTTGCCTTATGCCGATGCTATAAAAAATAAAGTGGTGATTGATTGGGAAAATTATACACCACCAACGCCAACTTTTACAGGCATAAAAGTGATTGATAATATTACTGCTAAAGACTTGCGTAACTATATTGACTGGAAACCTTTTTTTATTGCGTGGGAAATGCACGGCAACTTTCCTGCAATTTTAAGTGATGAAGTGGTGGGTGTTGAAGCAACTAAATTATATAACGATGCCAATGGTTTGCTTGATATTATTGAAAAAGAAAACTGGCTTACACCAAAAGGTGTTATAGGTTTTTGGCAAGCTGCTTCGCAGGATGATAGCATTTTTGTAAATGATGAAAATAAAACTGTTCAGCTTGAACATTTAAGACAGCAAATACAAAAAGCAGCAGGGCAACCAAATCTTTCTTTAGCAGATTTTATTAAACCCAAAACGAGAAACGAGAAACGAGAAACGAACACTAACGAGAAACAAGAAACAGGAAACGATTTCCTTGGTGCTTTTGCTGTAACCATTCACGGTATTGAGCCACACATTAAAAACTTTGAAGCTAATCACGACGATTACAATAAGATAATGTTACAAGCATTGGCAGATAGATTGGCTGAGGCTTTTGCAGAATATTTACACGAAAAAACAAGAAAGGAATATTGGGGTTATGTAAATGATGAAACCCTGAGCAATGAAGAATTAATCAAGGAAAAATATCAAGGCATTCGCCCTGCACCAGGTTATCCTGCTTGTCCAGACCATACAGAAAAATATAAATTGTTTGACTTGTTAAATGCTACAGAAAATACAGGCATTACTCTCACAGAAAGCCTTGCTATGTTTCCTGCAAGCAGTGTTTGTGGTTGGTATTTCAGCCATCCACAAAGCCAGTATTTTGGTGTAGGTAAAATTCAGCGAGACCAGTTTGATAACTACGTTGAAAGAAAAGAAATGAGTAAAGATGAAATGGAAAGATGGTTGAGTCCTGTGATGGAATAGTTTTTTTCTCTCCTCTAAAGTGGTTAAACCACAGTAACGTCATTTTGAACAAAGTGAGCAATCTCATAGCTCCATATAAAGTTTTATATGGCTTAGAATAGAGATGTAAAAATGGTAAGGAAAAATAGCGGTTCTATTAGTGGTTTTCATACTCTCTCCATACGCTAAGTATACTTCAACTATACTTAAGGTGTAGTTTAATTAGTCAAAACAATTTTTAAACTACGGTATGTCGTTAATATTGTATTCTAAATTTTAGTTTAGTGCTAAACCCAATTGAGAAATATCTAAAAGCATTTGATAAGTTAAGGATAGATCGTTCTCACGGCATAGCACCACATAAGCCAATACTACTCATAAGTATTTTACAATTGTTCGCATCAAAGTTTATTAAAGAAAATAGAATTTACTTAACACCAGAACTTGTTGCATTATTTAGAGAAAACTGGGCAAAGCTAGTTACAACACAGCACGACTGTAGAATTTCATATCCATTTTATTATTTAAGAAGCGATAAGTTTTGGCACTTAAAGCCAAAGAATAATTTTATAGAAGTAAGTAGCTTAGGAAGTTTGGTTAAGAGTTTTTCAAAGTTGAATGAAGCTATTGACTATGCAAGTTTTGATGAAGAATTGTTTGTATTGTTACAAGACAAAATAAATTGTGATATTATAATAAATTTTTTGTTAGACACTTACTTTAAAGAAACAAAAAATGGGTTTAATAACAATAATGGCTACAATGAAATTGAAAATATCGAACAGCAAATATTGAAAGAAGATGCTGTTGAATATGTTGCAGAAGTAAAGAAATTAATAAGTGAGAAAAAAGAAGAAGAAATATATTTACGAAGTAGTATTTTCAAAAGAGAAGTACCAAAAATTTATAACTACACTTGTTGTATTTCTGGAATGAGAATAACTGCAACAGAAAATATTTCAATGGTTGATGCTTGCCACATTGTACCTTTTAGTGAAAGTTATAATGATAGCATTACAAATGGCATTGCATTATGCCCCAATTTACATAGGGCTTTTGACAGGGGCTTAATTGGTGTTGATGAAAACTATAAAATAATTGTTTCTGATAAATTTGTTGAAGATGAAACCAATTATAGTTTAAACCAGTTTGCTGGTAATGAAATATTGCTACCAACTAATTAC
>JANYEP010000238.1 GCA_025363075.1 Chitinophagaceae bacterium
TTTTAAAACTTGGGCTTTCTATTGTAAAAATAATCCAAGGATACTCTCCAGTTTCATTTTTTTCTATAAAAGTCAACTTTGCTTTTGGCGAATTTTGTTTTGCTTGGTCAAACATTAGATTCATTGCCTTGTCTACAGAAATTCCTTTAACTCCTTTGATGGAAGTCATATTTCCAAGTTCTGTCCACTTCTCAATAGTTTCATTTGAATGAATTAAATCTAAAACGTGTTGTTGAGCATTCTCTTGGTCATCTCCAACTTTCCAATTTTCGTTTTCTGGCCAATTCAACATTAGGCTTTCTCCAACTTGTTGTTCGTTGCCACAAAATTGTTGTAAATATTTATCAGCTTGTTTGTCTCCATTTGATTTTGATTGATTAAAATCTTCACAAGCTCCTTTTTTGTTTCCTGATTGTGCTCTAATTTGTCCACGAAGGTTTAAGGCATTGGGTGTTGTCGGTTCAAGTTCAATAACTTTATCAAGGTCAGGCAAAGCTTCCAAATATTTTTCATTGCTAACCGAAAGCGTTGCTCTGCTATAATATGCTTTTGCAAACTTTGGGTCAAGTTCAATGGTTTTGTCAAAGTCTTTTTTGGCAGACTTATTATCTTTAAGTGCTTGTTCACAAACTCCACGATTGAAATAAGCGTCTTTTAAATTTTTGCCTTGTTTTAAGGCGTTTGAATAATCTTTTATAGCACCTTCAAAGTCTTTTGAATTATGTTTTGCTATTCCACTTTGCAAAAGTTCATTTGCTGTCTGTCCAAAAGTTGTAGCACAAATTGCAAGTGCTAAAATTGTCAAAATCTGTTTCATTTATTTAAATTTTCTTTTTGTTATGAGGTTCTGTTGTATTACTGCCAACGAAAAAGGCTTGCTCATTGGGAAATAGTATTCCGTCTGCCCATAACCAAAGCCCGATAATTGCAATATTGCTGATGTTTTATTCATAAGCCAAATTTGTAACGTTAGTTGAAACTAAACAAAAAAATCACCAAATGCAATGTCCCTTAGCTTTATTCAAGGCTTCGCAAGGAGACATTGCTGCGAAGAAATAATCATAATTTATTTCGGGCGGTTATTTTTTGCGATTAAAATTCTAATGTCAACAAATAAGTAAACACAAGCAGCCACAATTACTCCAATTCCACGCAATTTATCTTTCGGAGTCGTCGGAGAACTTGTCAATATGTCAAATCCATACCAAATGAGGAATGCACAAAATAAATAAGCAAAAACTCGAACAATGTTTTTTTTAAAGGTCCATTCACTGTTTTCTTTTTCTGATAAATTTTTCATTTTATTACTATTTTGGTCGTTAATTTATTTTTGTCATATAGCAGATTTCTTAGCCTTGCCACCAACGAAAAAGGCTTACCTCATTAGAGAATTAGCATTCCATCTACCCATAACCGAAGTTGATGATTGCAATATTGCTGATGTTTTATTCATAAGCCAAATGTATAAGCCCCAATAATGCCAAACTTAATGTTGGTGGCAGTACATCTCTTTAACACCACCATCTTTCTAAACAATAATCAGCTAATACTTTAGTTCTCTCCTGTAGTTCTAATTTTGAAAATGTCTTTTTTGAGTCAATTTCAGAGCCAACCATTTTTGTCATTTTGAAAACACTTTTGCCATAAGTATCTACTTTGTCAATTGCATTTTTATTTTGCACACTTGAATTTAGGCTTCTCTCCAAAATTGTAAGATTTCCTAAAGTATGCTCAAAGTCAATAAAGTCTTCTTTATTTTTAAATCCTAACGACCTTGGTGCAAATGTTGGGGTTTGAGCAAGAATATGCTCAATGTTTGGATTTTTGTTTGATATAATATGCAGCTCTTCTATTGTAAACTCTACTTTTTTTAAGTTCTCACAATAGGCAATAAAAATATGATTTAATGCTCTGTTGCCAAAAATATCACCAAATAAATACGACTGAAATTCTTCTTTAAGCATCCAACGACTGTTAAACCAAATCAACCAATTTTGGATGTCGATTGTTTCTCTATTTTCAATTCCGTATACTAATCTTGAGATGTCAGCTTTTGGGTCAGTACCTCTTGTTTTGTAAACTCTAACTTCAATTAGTTCTATTAAATTATAAAAAGTATAGTTTTTGTAATCTTCGTCATCAAGTCCTTTTTCAAGCAAATTCATTAACTCTAATTTTACAATTAGTGGGTACAATGTTGCAGATAAATTAAGAATAACAAATAACTTAAAATATTTAGGGTCTGTCTTAGCTCTCTCCAAAACTTTTTTGCAGCTTTCAAAAAAGCTTTTCAAGTCCTCTGCATATGAAATAATAAAATCTTCAATTTCTTTGTAATCGTCACTCTTACTATTATTCCTAAAATTTGTAAGTTTATTTTTCAAGAATTGTAAAACATAAGAAGCAGTTGGGTCATAGTTTTCATCACTATAAGATACAAAATGATACCTCATTAAGTTATCTTCATTAAACTCTTTGTTCTTAATTAGATTTATGTTTATTTCTTCTCCTAAATGTTTAATATCGTCATATAATTCAAAAATGTCACTAAAACAATCATTAATTTGGTTATCTAGTTTTTTGTCTAAATATCTGTTGGAAAAATAGATTAATAAACTTTTGGCTTTTTCCATATTTGATAGAGGTTTGCCTCTGTCATTTACTGTTTGGAAAATACGAATTGCATCACCTTCTGAATTTTCAACAAACTCCATAACTTCAAGTTTCTCAACAGACTTTAGAAACTTCAATTTGTCTTCAATTTTATCAACTTTGAACTTAATCTCTTCATAAGCATCTTTCAAATAACGCTGACTTTTATTTTGAGGTTCTCCAATTTTGCTGTCAAGTAAATCAGTGAGAAATTTACAATCTCTGTTTAAAGGTGTTAGTCTATATCTTTTGTCTTCTTTTAAGTAAAATCTCTCATAATAGGCTTGGTCTTTTTCACTTAACTCTTTTATTAAAGCACTTACTATTAAGGTTGTAGTTGTAATTCTTTGTTGTCCATCAACAACGTAGAATTTTTCATCATCGTCTTGAGATTTTGATAAAACAATAGTTCCAATGTAGTGATTAGAATTTGATTCTATTGATTCGATAACGTCATCAAATAATTCTCGTATGTTTTGTACTTCCCAAGCATAACCTCTTTGATATTTTGGAATTTCAAAAAATCTCCCGTTAAAAAAGTCTTTAATTTTAATACTTGCCATTTATGTTTTTTTATTGATTAATTATGGTGTGTCTGCGTATTGCACCAACTCCCGCATTAGCGTTACTTGGCAAATATATAAAAAACATTAGCATTAAAAACAAAGCACTTGCAGTTGCATATTTTGTATTGTGGTAACGCCAATACAACTTTCTTTTACACAAAAAAAACTTCCCAAAAGTTTAAAACTTTCGGGAAGTTTTTAAGCACTATGTTCCTGTTCCTGCTCCCTCTTCTTTAGCAGAGGGTTGGGGTGAGGCACTACAATGCAAGGTCCACAATCAACACGCCTCCACTTGCAACTACAATGGCTTTGCTGTCACTATCGCCACCCTCGTTACTCGCCTGTATGGTGCAGCTACCTGCTGG
>JANYEP010000267.1 GCA_025363075.1 Chitinophagaceae bacterium
CAGGAAATTTTTATATCAACGATAAACCAACAGGTGCAGTAGTTGGTCAACAGCCATTTGGAGGTGCAAGAGGTAGTGGCACAAATGATAAAGCAGGTAGTATGATTAATTTGTATCGTTGGTTAAGTGCAAGAACCATTAAAGAAACTTTTAATGCTGCTGTTGATTATAGATATTCGTTTTTGCAGGAAGCATAAAATATTTACGAAATACAATTTTAGATTTACGATTTAATAATAAATAGAATGATAAAGAAGATTTTATTGTTGTTACTTTTAATTACCATAATTACTCAATCAACATTTGCACAAGAAAAAGATGGTTTTGATATCAATAGAATGTTTGCAGGTGGTACATTGGTATTGGGTTTAGGCTTTGGCAATAATAGTCAATTTACTGTTGGTGGTAATCCAGAAATTGGGTATTCTATTTTCAAAAATATTGATTTAGGATTATGCTTCAATTATATCTACAGTGGAATTAGCTCTCAATATTATGGCAATACAGAGAAAATTAATATTACTCAATCTGGTATGGGTGTGTTTGGAAGAATACATATTTCTGATGGCTTTTTTATACACCTACAACCAGAATTTAACACTGTTCACTACAAAGATTTTTATAAAGAAACTGGCTATGTAAATGTTGATACGAGCTTGAGATCCTCTAGCCTTTTAGCAGGTTTTGGTTATGGTAGTCGCGATGTTGGCAATATGAATTTTTTTACTTTAATAATGGTTGATTTAAGCAAAGATTTATACTCACCTTATAATAACAGAGACGGAAGTATTGTACCCATTATTCGTGGTGGTGTTAATTTTTATTTTGGTAGAGGCAAAAAAGAAAAAAATACTGATAAAAAAGCCCCATAAATTTTATGGGGCTTTTTGTTTATAATGCTAATCTTGTGTTGTTACTTAACCAAGATAAATTAATTTCATCTGGCACTTTCATTCTATCTGCAATGCGTTTGTAGCGTTCTGATAGTTTACACAAATATTCTTGAGCTTTTGCTGCCCCATCTTTTAGGCCTGTGAGGTGCTCTATTTTCCAAAGTTTTACAAGGTGGTCAATAATATTGGCATAATCCCAAGTTGTGTAAACACCAATCTTTTGTGTAATAGCTGAGAAATCAACAAATATGTTTGGATTTTTATTACCATCAGCGATCAAAGCAATTGGCATTACGATTTGTTTACGCATCAATGCTTCAAAAGATTTTATGGCACCGTTGGGGTCTATTTCAAATACTTTTGTAACAAAAGATTTATAAGCCTTCTCGTGCCTTGCTTCATCCCCAGCAATTTGTTTACAAATTCTTGACAAAGTGTTATCGCCAGCTTTATCTGCAAGTTTTCCTGTATTAACGTGAGAAATTTTTGTTGCTCTTTCTTGAAATGAGGTATAAATAATAGCCTGAAATGGATCACCATTTGCACCAGCATCAAAACCATTATAAATAAGCCTGTGAATGGTTTGTTCAACAGCTTTCATATCACATCGCCCAGAGAGATATAAATATTTGTTCAATAAATCGCCGTGCCTGTTTTCTTCTGCTGTCCAAGCTCTACTCCAACGCACCCAACCATTTGTGCTTGTTAAATCTTTATCTTCATTTACCAATAGATTAAAATAGGTTTGGTAACTTGGCAAAGCTTCTTCAGTAATCATATTGCCGATTAAAGAACAGATAACTGTATCAGGAATACAAGACGTTCTTTCCCTTAATTTTTTCACTTCGTCCAAAGCATTTTCCTGCGTCATATCTGGCAAAAAATCTGTGGGCTGCCAACAATCATCTGGGTCTAATAAATCCTTATCAACTGTTTCGCCAACATATTGTTGAATCATCCCAATGACCTCCATATTCTTCGCAATTTCGTTAGTAATATTCATTGACATATAGTTGTATTTTATGTTTCGAGTTTGCAAAATTAAGTAATGCAAGTGAGTATTTAAAAATAAAAAAAACTTCTTGTAATTGTTACTATAATAGCAAATGCGTTTCTTTTACAACGCCCATAACAAACACACTTTGCACATGTCCAATATTGTCTGCTTGGCTTAGTTTATTTACGTGAAAATCATAGTAACTCTCCATACTTTCGGCAACAACTTTTAGCATAAAATCAAACTCGCCACTGATGCTGTAACATTCTATTACTTCATTAAAACTTAAAATGCTCTTTATAAATTTTGCTCCTTCTTTTTTGTCGTGTTGCCTTAAAGAAACGTAGCAAATTACCATTAAACCTTTGCTTACTTTGCTATGATTTAACAAGGTTGCATATTGTTTTATCACGCCATTTTGTTCCATACGCTTAATACGTTCGTGAACAGGTGTTGTGCTTAAATGCACTTTCTCTGCAATTTCTTTTACACTTGCCTTGGCGTTTTGTTGCAGCTCCCTAAGAATGGCAATGTCTTTGTCGTCTAATAAATTGTTCTTAGTTATTTGTTCTGTTTGTATTGATTTTGCCATAACAAAGTGTTTAGATATTCTTTTAAAAATGCAATTTATGTTATTTTATTCTAAATATTTATAATTTGATATTATTTTATTCTACCAACTGTATGTTTGCAAAAAATATAAATTATGTCAACATTATCAAAAACTATTGATTTTACGTTGCCTTACAAAGTAGCAGATATGAGTCTTGCTGCTTGGGGCAGAAAAGAAATTAGATTGGCTGAAGCAGAAATGCCAGGCTTAATGAGTATTCGTGCAGAGTACGCAGCTTCTCAACCTTTGAAAGGTGCAAGAATTGCTGGTTGCCTGCATATGACTATTCAAACTGCAGTTTTAATTGAAACTTTGGTGGCTTTGGGTGCTGAGGTTAAATGGAGTTCTTGCAATATCTTCTCTACACAAGACCAGGCTGCTGCTGCAATTGCTGCTGCTGGTATTGGTGTTTTTGCTTGGAAGGGTCAAACACAAGCTGAGGCTGATTGGTGTATTGAGCAAACTTTATTCTTTGGTGGTGCAGACCGTCCTTTGAATATGATTTTGGATGATGGTGGTGATTTAACAAATATGGTGTTTGATGTGTATCCAGAATTGATTTCTCACATTAAAGGCTTGAGTGAAGAAACTACAACTGGCGTTCACCGTTTATATGAAAGAATGGCTGCTGGTACTTTACCAATTCCTGCTATCAATGTAAACGATAGTGTTACTAAATCTAAATTTGATAACAAATATGGTTGCAAAGAAAGTTTGGTAGATTCTATCCGTCGTGCAACTGATGTAATGATGGCTGGAAAGGTTGCTGTTGTTGGTTCTTATGGTGATGTGGGTAAAGGAAGTGCTGCTTCTTTAGCTGGTGCTGGTTGTCGTGTTATTGTTACAGAAGTTGACCCAATTTGTGCTTTACAAGCTGCAATGGACGGCTTTGAAGTAAAACCAATGATTAAAGCTGTTCAAGAAGCTGATATTATTGTTACTGCTTCTGGTTGCAGAGATTTAATTACTGAAAAACATTTCAGATTAATGAAGGATAAAGCGATTGTTTGTAACATTGGTCACTTTGATATTGAAATTGATATGGCTTGGTTGAACACTAATTATGGTCATACAAAAGATACTATTAAACCACAGGTTGATATTTACAACATTGAAGGTAAAGATGTAATCGTTTTGGCTGAAGGTAGATTGGTTAACTTAGGTTGTGCTACTGGTCACCCAAGTTTTGTAATGAGTAATTCATTTGCAAACCAAACTTTGGCTCAATTAGAAC
>JANYEP010000277.1 GCA_025363075.1 Chitinophagaceae bacterium
GTTATTCCAAACAAAGCATATATTTATTTTGATTACAACAAAGCAATTAAAACAAACACTGCCTACACTGTTATTGTTAATCCAGTACCTCTAAAATTAATTTCATTTACTGCAACTAAGCAAGAAGTAGATAAGGTTTTAATTGAATGGAAAACTGAAAATGAAATTAATACAAAGTATTTTGTTATTGAGCAAAGTACAGATGGAAGATCGTTTAAACCAGTTGCAGAAATCGCTGCTAAAGGTTTTGGAAGCAATCATTATTTTTATACAATTAACAGAAGCAATGTTGTCTATCTACGTTTGAAAATGGTGGATAAAGATGGTGCAGTAACTTATTCAAACAATATTAAACTTGCAGAGCAAACAGTAAGTGGAATTGAAATTGTAAATAATCCTGCAATAAATTATTTGAATATTAGGAGCAGTGTGAATGCAAACAATACAAAAGCTAGAATTGTAAATGCACAAGGATTGGTTGTTAAAACAATCATCCTAAAGCAAGGTTTGCAAGTAGTTGATATTTCTAACTTACCAGCAGGTGTGTATTATTTGCAAAGTGAGTTGGGTAATAAAAAAATAGTTGTGGAAAAATAGTTTTTAATATTTAAAATGAATTCTTAATTTTGTTTATCAATTCTTTAACATTTTAATTTACCTAAGGAATTGTTTTAATATTCACCTCAAATAAAAGTTGTTATCGGTACATCTCTACTCTATTAAAATAAATAAGTCTGTCTAACAAATAAAGTCATTTGTTTGTTAAACTTAAAAGTATTTATTTTGTCATTCAAGTACCCAAAAAAGAACAACTTTAGATATGCTTGTAGCAATAGCCCAATCAAATAGTAATAGCGTAAAGATTAAAGAAATTCCTGCTTCACATCTTGTGGGTAAAAGAATAATGGACGTTATAATTTGTCTTGCAGTTTTACCAATTGCATTGCCACTAATTATTTTAGGTTGCATTGCTATGGCTATTTCTTCAAAGGGTCCAGTAATTTTTACACAAAAAAGAGTTGGCTTGCGTGGTAAGCCATTTACAATGTTCAAGATTAGAACAATGGTGCACAGTAAAAATGGTTATCTTGATCATACTGTTAAAAACGATGGCAGAATTACCAAGGTTGGACAAGTATTGAGAAAAACAAAAACAGACGAACTACCACAGTTGATTAATGTATTATGGGGTGATATGAGCATCATTGGCCCACGCCCTGAGAGGATTGATATTGTTGCACAATTTGCTAAACAAAACGACTCCTATCAATTTCGTCATTCTATAAAACCTGGCATCACAGGTTGGGCTCAGGTGAACAAGCCTATGGCAACACCAGAGGAAAATTTAGAAAAATTAGAATACGATTTATACTACATCAATAATCACTCACTCAAGTTAGATGTTCAAATTTTAGCAAGAACAGTTGGCGTAGTAAAAAAATTAGAAAGCCTTTAAGTCGAATGGTTTAACTAATACTTTTTTCAAGCAGTAATTTATAGTTTGAATCTTGTTTTTATCACCTCTTTGATTGATGGATAAGTGTTTTCTAAATACTTATCCATTTGTTTTTTATCTATCCAAATCAACTGCTCAATGTCTTCTTCAGTTTGTGGAATCAGTTTTTCTGATGATGAACTTTTCATCAGATACCACCAAGTTTCTTTTATCACATCTTCATTAATCCACTTATCAAAATATTCGTGATAAGTTTTGCATAAAAATGAAATAAGTTGCACATCTTGTAAACCTGTTTCTTCTTGAACCTCTCTCATAGCACAGGTTTCAATAGTTTCTCCATCATCCAATTTTCCTTTTGGCAAATCCCAGAAGCCACGCCTAAACATCATTAAAATTTCGCCTTTCTCATTTTCTGCCAATCCACCTGCTGCAACAATTTTTTTCTTATTCATTACACAAAAAAAAACCTTTTGATAATAACGAGCAACTAAATTTGCCCAATGAAAAATGAAACTGCCGTTGCAGAAAAATTACTACAAATAGAAGCCATTAAACTAAATGCTGATAAGCCTTTCACTTGGGCAAGTGGTTGGAAAAGTCCTATTTATTGCGACAACAGAAAAGTACTTTCATTTCCTACAGAAAGAGATTTTATAAAAAATCAATTATGCAATTTGATTAAACAAGAGTTTGCAAATGTTGAGTTGCTTGCTGGTGTTGCAACTGCAGGAATTGCCTGGGGTGCTTTGGCTGCAGACCAAATGAAATTGCCATTTTGTTATGTTCGCCCTAAGCCAAAAGAACACGGTTTAGGCAATCAGGTTGAAGGATATTACAAGGAAAAACAAAAAGTAGTTATAGTAGAAGATTTAATTTCTACTGGAAAAAGCAGCATTCAGGTTGTAGATGTTTTAAGAGGGTTAGATGTAGAAATAATTGGTATGGTGAGCATCTTTAATTATGGTTTTGATGAAGCTGTAAAAGCCTTTGCTGATAAGGATGTAAAGATTTTTTCGCTTACAAATTATACTGCATTATTGCCTTTGGCTGTAGAAAAAAATATTATAAAAAAAGAGCAAACAGAATTGCTTTCAAGTTGGAGAAAAGACCCAGCAAATTGGGGAAAGTAAAGGCTGTTTTTTTGTTGGACTTAAAAATGTTGAGTTATCACACATTACAATAAAAGAATTTTTAAATTAAAAATATGGAAAATGTTTGCCCACACGCTGCACCACAATCTATGTATTATGGTACTTATTTACAAATAGAAAAAATTATTGATAGTCAAGCCCCTGTTAGCTTTCAAGATGGAAATGAACCTGCACACGATGAAATGTTATTCATCATTATTCATCAGGCTTATGAACTTTGGTTTAAGCAAATTTTATTTGAATTGGACTATTGTTCTAATGTTTTTTCTAAAGAAAAAATTAATGATAACTCTGAAGATTTAAACTTGGTTAGACACCGTTTGCAACGCGTTAAAAAAATATATCACTTGCTAAATCAGCAAGTAGAAATTTTAGATACAATGACTCCTTTAGACTTTTTGGAGTTTAGAAATTTGCTTACACCATCATCTGGTTTTCAAAGCAAACAATTTCGCCTAATTGAGGCTACGCTTGGGTTACAAATGAATAATAGGCATCATAAAGATTACTATAAAAGAACAAATGAAGGTGGCTTTACAAAAGATGATTTCAATAATATTAATGAAGTAGAAGACAAACCATCTATACAACAATTGGTAAATACTTGGTTAGAAAGATTGCCATTTTTTGATATGAAATATTGGGACGATTTTGCTACAAATTCATCAGAGAATTTACATCCATTTTGGAGTAATTATCGTGAGGTTTATAAAGCAGGATTGACAGAAAGAGAACAACAAAAAATTAATGATTTTGATTTTGTTTTTTTTGATGATGTTTCAAAAATTGAAAGCGAAGATGACAGAAATGGGTTAAGAAATAGCTTTTCAGCAAAGGGTTTACAGGCAGCTTTGTTTATAATGATGTATAGAGATTTTCCAATGTTTCAAACATCGTATCAAATTTTAGACTCGTTAATTGAAATAGATCATTTAATGGCAACCTGGCGACATAAACATTTAGTAATGGTTCGTAGAATGATAGGAATGAGAGTAGGAACAGGTAATACTTCTGGAGCTGGATATTTAGAAGGTGCATTGAATAAGCATTTTGTTTACAAAGAACTGTCTGGTCTATCTACCTATTTAATTGAGAGAAGGAAACTACCAACATTGCCCGAGAAACTAACAAAAGAATTAGGTTTTTATACTTATTAAATCTCAATCAATAATTTTAAAAAAAAGAGGCATTGCCTCTTTTTTTTGTTGCTATCAAAATAATATTTTAGATTTGTCTAAAAATATTTTTAATGGCGAATCATTATTCCATAGCAGAAGAAAATTATATTAAGGCAATTTATCATTTGCAACAAACAGATGACAATGTTACTACCAACGAAGTAGCTACTGAACTGCAAACAAAAGCTGCATCTGTAACAGATATGCTAAAAAAATTAAAGCAAAAAAAAATTCTCAATTACGAGAAATACCAAGGCTTTCGATTGAGTAGTGAAGGAAAAAAAATTGCTTTGGCAATTGTAAGAAAACACAGGCTGTGGGAATATTTTTTGGTAGAAAAATTACAGTTTGGTTGGGACGAGGTACACGAAGTTGCAGAAGAACTTGAACATATTGCCAGTACAAAATTAATTAATAAATTAGACGCTTTTTTAGGCAACCCTAAATTTGATCCACACGGTGATCCAATACCTGATGTCAATGGAAAATTGCCATCGAGACCACAAATTAATTTAATTGATTTGGCAGAAAATAAACAAGCTGAAGTATCTGCTGTTGGTAGCCAGAGCAAAGAGTTGTTGGAGCTTTTAAAACACAAAAAAATTGGGATAGGCACACAACTTGAGATAAAGAAAAAATTTGCTTTTGATAACTCCATCGAAATAAAAATTATTGGACAAGCTGCTTTCAATATTAGTCAACAATTGGCACAAACTCTTTTTGTAAAACCCTTGAAATAAACATAATGTTCAACTCATATAAATCAGAAAATTCATTAAGCGAAGTACACGAAACCGTTGATACCACTAAACCTCGTAAAGGTATCAGAAAATTTTTGGCATTCATTGGCCCTGCATATTTAGTAAGTGTTGGTTATATGGATCCAGGAAATTGGGAAAGCGATTTACAGGGTGGAGCAAAGTTTGGTTACCAACTTATCTGGATTTTACTGATGAGCAATTTAATGGCTTTGTTGCTACAAAGTTTGGCTGCAAGATTAGGGATTGTAAGACGCAGAGATTTGGCTCAAGCCAACAGAGAAACATATCCACCACTTGTGAATTTTTGTTTATATATACTTGCTGAAATTGCTATTGCAGCCTGCGATCTGGCAGAAGTTTTAGGAATGGCTTTAGGAATTCATTTATTGTTTCCAGCAATTCCATTGTTGGCAGGAGTAGGGATTACTGTGCTTGATACATTATTGTTGCTTTGGTTGCAAAGCTTTGGTATTAGAAAACTTGAGGCTTTCATCTTTGCTTTAGTGCTAACAATTGGTGGGTGTTTTTTGATAGAAATTTGTTTGGTGAAACCAAATGTAAGTGCCGTTGTTGTTGGATTTATTCCAACTAAACTCAACTCAGAAGCGTTGTATATTGCTATCGCAATTATTGGTGCTACAGTAATGCCACACAATTTGTATTTGCATAGTGCATTGGTGCAAACTCGCAAGATTGGTAATGATAATGCAAGCATTAAAAAAGCTCTGAAATTTAATTTAATTGATAGCACCATTGCATTGAATGCAGCTTTTTTTGTAAACGCTGCAATACTTGTTTTAGCAGCATCTGCATTTCATTTAAGCGGCAATTCTGGTGTAGCTAAAATTGAAGATGCACACCATTTATTAGATGGGTTATTGGGAACAAAACTTGCACCATTATTATTTGCCATTGCACTAATAGCAGCTGGGCAAAGCAGTACTGTTACTGGTACTTTGGCTGGGCAAATTGTAATGGAAGGGTATCTTAAAATTCGTATCAATCCTTGGTTGCGAAGACTGATAACAAGGCTTATTGCTATTGCTCCTGCAGTAATAGTTATACTAATTTACGGTGATACAAAAGTTGACGATTTGTTACTGTTTAGCCAAGTGGTACTAAGTCTTCAGTTGGGTTTTGCCGTAATTCCACTTATACATTTTGTAAGTGATAAAAAAACGATGGGAGCATTTGTCATCAGCCCTTTTACACAAGTTGTATCTTGGATAGTTGCAGCTATTCTAATTTTTTTAAATGTAAAATTGGTAGTGGAAAAGTCGTTAATTGTTTTTGAAAACGACGGTATGATTGGTTGGAAAATTGCCATCATTGTTTTTGGCTTATTGTTCACGTGGCTGTTTTTAACAATGACTTTTTTACCAATTATTAAAAATAATATTAGAAAAAATAACAGTAAAATTCACAACGATAGCAAGCCTTTAGCAAACCTTGAAATAGCTGCTGCCAATAGAATTGCTGTAGCGTTGGACTTTAGTTTAAACGATGAAAAATTAATTGCAAATGCACTTAGTCAAGGTGGTAAAAATGCACATTATATTTTGCTACATATAGTAGAAAGTGCTTCTGCAAAATACCTTGGCGTAGATACTGATGACGAAGAAACACGCATTGATAAAGAGCGATTGGTAAACTACGAAGCACAACTTAAAAATCTTAACTATCAGGTAGAAATTTATATTGGCTACCGAAATAGGGTTAAAGAAATAATAAGAATTGTAACAGAAAGTAAAGCTGAGATGTTGATAATGGGGGCTCATCACCACACTGGCATAAAAGACTATTTATTTGGTGAAACCATTGAAGCTGTAAGACACCAACTTAAAATTCCAGTTCTGATTGTAAATTAGTTTTCTCTGTTACTAAAAATAAAATCATTTTCCAACCTTTTCTATCTTCTTTGAGGTATATATTTAATTGTGACTGATATTAGAAA
>JANYEP010000020.1 GCA_025363075.1 Chitinophagaceae bacterium
TAGAGCATTTGCTGTAAATGCTGGTATCGTTGGTTATGGTTCAGATGTAAGCTTTACTACATTGCCAGCTGTCCCTACAATCAGTAGTGGTAATAACAGTAATGCGTCTTCATCTGCTACAAGTGCAGGATTTACTGCATACTGGACAGCCCCTACTCAAGGAACTGAAACCTTTACTTATAGCCTACAATACAGCATAGACAATACTTTCAGCTCTGGTGTTACCACCATCAATAATATAGCATCTTCAGCTACATCATATTCAATTGGAGGATTAAATCCTTCTACGCCATACTACTTTCAGGTGAAATCAGTAAATACAACAGGTAGTTCTATTTACTCATCAGTAAGTTCAAGTGTAACTACACTTGCACCATCTCCTACCCTTTCTGTAACAGGAAGTTTAAGCGATTTTGGTAGTGTTACTTTGTATCAAACTTCAGCTACCCAAAGCTATAGTTTATCTGGTTTATATTTAGATGGAACAGATATTACACTAACAGCACCAATTGGCTTTCGAATATCGTTATCATCAGGTTCTGGTTATGGAAGTTCTGTAACTATTACCACAGCCCATACTAACTACACTTCTGGTACAACATTAAACGCAACAAATATTTACGTTCAGTTTGTGCCAACAACATTGGGTGCAACTGGTTCATTAAATATTCAAAATAGTGGTGGTGGAGCTCCAAATGTAAATGTTACTGCAAGTGGTACAGGTGTATCAGTAAATGCTGCAACAAGCCTTGCCATTACACATCAGTCAGATAATATTACTCGTCTTACTTGGACTGCACCAACTGGAAGTTATGATGGTGTTTTAGTATTTGCAAAAAATACAACAGGTGCATTCTCACCATCTGGTGCAGGAAGTGCTTACACAGGTGCTAATGCTAATATTGGCACTGCTACAAACTACAGTGGTTACTCGCTTGTATATGCTGGCACTGGAACAAACATAGAAGTAACAAGTTTATCAAACACTACTACATATTATTATCAAATAATTGCATATAGTGGTAGTGCTTATTCAACAGGTTTAAGTGTTAATGTTGCAACTGCAGTGCAGCCAACAACAGGATTTAGTGCTACAAGTTATTCAAATGCACAAAGCGTTTTGGCTTGGTCAAATCCATCATTTAACGCAACACAAACAAATTATTGGGATGAAGTAATTGTGTTAGCAAAAGGTGGTGGTACTGTTACTGATGTTCCTACTGGCAATGGCTCAACTTATTCTGCTGGTGGCAATGTTTATGGTTCAGGTACATTAGTAGGTAGCAGTTATGTTGTTTACAAAGGCACTGGTACAGGAGCAACTATTACAGGATTAACAAACTTAACAGCCTACGATTTTAAAACTTATGTAAGACACGGAAGTAATTGGTCTCTTGCAACTGATGCAACTGCTTTGCCAGCTGCTTATGCTGCAGGTGATTTAGGTAGTATTGCAAGTGGCACATACGCTACTGCTGGTACGTGGAAAGCATACAATGCAACTAATCACGACTTTACAGATGCAGGACACGCACCAACAAGTAGCGATAATATATGGGTAACAGGTGGCTTTACAGTAACAGTGGGTGCAAATGGTGCGTGTAAAGATTTGCACGTGGTTAATGGCACTTTAAAATCAACAAATCTTGTAAATACTGTTTTAACTATTTCTGTTTCTGGTAGTACCGTTGAAGTTACTACAAATGGAGTTGTGGGCAACGGTGGTGCAAATGATGCTGCTGATGGCATCTCATTAGCAATATTAAATTCAGGAACAACTACTATTACAGGAACTGGTGGTACAATGGATGTATCTAAACTTACACTTAATACAGCAAATGCAGCTTTAATTGTTGATAGGGATATTACTGTTCACTATCACGCAACTGGTAACACTGGCAATGCTTTTGGTATTTATCCAAACTCTGTTAGTGGTGCTTCTTTGACAATTAATGCAGGTAAAACAATCACTATGGATAAATGGAGTTGTTTAGGTGCTTCATCAGGTTCTCATTCTACTCCTGCTGTCAACTTTACGCTAAATGTAAATGGCACATTAACTTTCTTACGTGGTAAACCAAATGCTTTAACGAATGGTTTTTCAACTGGTTCAAACAATGGTTACTTATCACTCAATGCAGGTTCAAGCAATTTATTTACTTTAAATGTAGGAAGTACTGGAACGGTAAATGCAACAGAATTTTACCCTAATGGTACACAATCAAGTGGTGCAGCAGGTGGAGGTTCAGTTTCTGCAATTACTGTTGCTGCTGGTGGTGCTATTAACATTGATTCTATCGCTGACTTTAGAAACGCAAGCCAAACTGTAACAGGTGCTGGTACATTTAGAATGAACAATACTGCTGGTGCAATTATAAAGATAGGTGCAGCTAGTGGTATAGTAAGTTCAGGTGCTTCTGGCAATATTCAAACAACTACAAGAGTGTTTCCACAAACCAACGTAACATACAGCTATAATGGAACAACTGCACAAGCAACAGGTAGTGGTTTACCTGCTACAATAAGTAATTTAGTCATTAATAATAGTAGCACAGGTGTTACACTTTCAAACTCAGTAACGCTAAATGGTACACTTACTTTAACAAACGGTGTTGTAACTACAAGCACAAATATTTTAAGTGTTTCTTCAACAGGTTCTGTTAGCAGAACCAGTGGTTGGGTAAATGGTAATTTAAGTAAATATGTTTCTGCTGGTTCAAATGTTGCTTCAACATTTGATGTTGGAGATGCAGCTACAAACTACACACCACTTACACTAAATTTCGCAAGCGTGACAACTGGAGGAGATATTTTAGTAGCCGTAAATACAAACGTATCTGGTGAAGCAAATTATACAAGTTTCCCTTTAAGCAAAACCTCTTACTTAAATAGATATTGGTCTGTATCAAATGTTAATACACTCGCATTTACAACTTGTAGTGCAGCTGTTACTTATATTTCAGGAGATTTAGTTGGTGGAGCAACTTCTTCAAGTGTAAAAGCTGGCGTTTATGGTTCAGCTTGGACAACATATTCACCAACATCAGGAACAAATACAAATACTGTTAATAACATTACAAGTTTAGGTGACATCTTATTGGCTGATTGTGCAACTAATGTTACACCAAGTGTAACTATTAATAGTTCATCAACAGCTATATGTACTGGTGGAAGTGTAACCTTTACTGCAACACCAACAAATGGTGGAACAGCACCAAGTTATCAATGGAAAAAGAATGGTACCAACATTGGAACAGACAGCACTAAGTTAACTTTAACAGACGCCCAATTAACAAGTAGCGATGCTATTACTTGTGTATTGACAGCAAATAATACTTGCCAAACAGCGAATACTGCACCCAGCAATAGCATTACATTAGTAGTAGGAACAGTAACACCAAGTGTATCAATTAGTACAGTATCATCTGATACTATTTGTAACGGAAGTGCTACTACATTTACTGCAAGCAGCACAAATGGCGGAACATCTCCAAGTTTTGAGTGGTTTAAAAATGGTCAAAG
>JANYEP010000029.1 GCA_025363075.1 Chitinophagaceae bacterium
CAAACCTAATCCTTTGTAAAAAAATAGGCTGCTAAAATATTGTTCCCACTACATTCATCATCGTTCCCACTACATTCACCATCGTTCCCAGTGCATTCACCATCGTTCCCAGTGCATCAAGCACGACCCCCTGTCAGTCAATTATGACCCCCCTGTCAGTTAAACATCGTTCCCAGTGCACTCTGGGGCGTTCTCACTCAGAGTATGGATATGTTTACAGCATTTTTGTATTCAATCATATTTCCTTAGTGGTGCATCTTCAGTTTATTTTGGTTACTTTACCTTCCGTTAAAGGATTCTGCCCTGTTTGAGATATTGTAAAACAGATAATTTATTCCACAACAAGTTTTTTTCTTCTTGAAACAACTACAATAACAAGCCCAGCAATAAACAATAGTGTAGAAATAATTTCTGCTTGCGTAGGTTGAAATGGCAAATTAGAATAAACTGTATTTACTCTTATTTTCTCAACCCAAAAACGCTCAAAACCATTAAGCATCAGGTAAATTCCGAAGATAGTTCCAACAGTTTTTATTCTTTTTCTTAGGCTAAATAAAACAAAAAAGAAAATACCTGAAACAACTGTTTCGTAAAACGGTGTTGGAAAAACAGCCAATGGCAAAGCATTGCAATACTCGCCCTTGCAGTTTAACAATGGCATACCAGCATTGATAACATTGTGAGGGTATGTGTAACCAAAAAACCACTGTGGCAACCAAGATACTGGCTGCACTGTGAGGTGATGAATTTGAGATATATGTTTTACTCCATCTTCAAAAAACGAAGCGTGGTGCATTATTAAAGCATCGTTAAATTGTTGTGCAGAAGCAGCAACTAAATGCCCATTTCCATCGGTAACAAATGCACTATTGATAACACCCCAGTCTCCATCTCCAGCTATTTGGCAACCAATTCTACCAACAGCATAAGCCAGCATTAATGCAGGTGCAACTGCATCGGCTAAATGAAAAAATGGGATTTTATGTTTCTTGGCATAAAAAGAAATAGCAATGGCAGCACATATTAATCCACCATAAAAAGTAAGCCCGCTAAACGATATTAAAGAAGCAATAGGAGCTTTAACAAACTCGTCCCAATTTTCTAAATTATGAAAAATTTTAGCCCCTAAAAAACCAAACAAAGCTGCATAAACAACCAAGTCTCCTACCCTATCGTGAGGCCAAATTCTAACGATTCTTTCTTCTGGCTTTTCAAGTTTTTGTTTGTTAACTTCATAAAATTTGTATGCAGCAGCTGCAACGCCAAGCAAAATTCCCAAGCCTAAATTTCCCTTTGAAGAGAGTAAAAATTCTTGTGGATTATTCAACGCTCCTTCTGTTACCAACACACCAATTATCTTGTACCCAAAAATAAATCCAAGTATAAAGTTTGCAAACAAATCAGCAGCACTTGCAGGTTCGCCAATAACAATTTTTTTATCGGTATGCACAAAGAAACCCAATTGCTGCTTGCGTTTCAGCTCAAGCGTAAGTATCCAGGCAGCAGCAATAAATGCCATTGCAACAAAAAAACCGAATGTGTTGAGCAACTTTAAAAAAGTCCAATCAACACCAAACCAGTCTTTGAAAACATAATATAAATTTGGATACATTCTTTTAATTTACAATTTTATAATTTTAGACTTTCAAGTTAATTAACCGAATTTTTCACTTAAATATCTTTCAGCATCTAATGCAGCCATACACCCACTTCCTGCAGATGTAACAGCTTGACGATAAATTTTATCTTGTACATCTCCAGCAGCAAAAACACCTTCAATATTTGTTTTGGTAGAGCCGGGAATTGTTTTAATATAACCTGCTTCATCCATATCAATAAATCCTTTGAAAAGATCGCTGTTTGGTTTGTGTCCAATAGCTACAAAGAAACCACTGATTGGCACTTCCACTTTTTCGTTAGTTGCTGTGTTGTGAATGCGAACACCATTCACTTTTTGTTCACCAAGTATTTCATCTGTAGAGCTATTCCAATAAACTTTAATGTTTGCAGTAGCAAGTACTCTATCCTGCATCACTTTGCTGGCACGCATTTTATCGCCACGAATAATCATATGAACTGTGGTGCAAAGTTTAGATAAATACAATGCTTCTTCAGCAGCAGTATCGCCAGCACCAACTATTGCAACTTCTTTTCCCTTAAAGAAAAATCCATCACAAACAGCACAAGCACTTACGCCAAAGCCATTCAGCCTTTGCTCACTTTCTATACCTAACCATTTTGCAGAAGCACCAGTGCAAATGATTACAGCATCAGCTTCAATGGTTGATTCTTCATCAATTTCAACTTGATAAGGCTGCTTGCTAAAGTCAACTTTTGTTACCAATCCATAACGAATATCTGCACCCATTCTTGCTGCTTGCTTTTCAAAGTCAACCATCATTTCGGGACCTTGAATTCCATCGGGATAGCCAGGATAATTTTCAACTTCTGTTGTAATTGTTAATTGCCCACCAGGTTGAATACCTTGATATAATATTGGTTTAATGCCTGCACGAGAGGCATAAATGGCTGCAGTGTATCCAGCAGGACCACTACCAATAATTAATAAATGTGTTTTTTCCATTGTAAATTTTTCACTCTGTACGAGTAGTAACTCTATTACTTACTAATTTTATAATTAGTATTTATACCGTCATTATTTCTTTCTCTTTTGTAGCTAAATGTTTCTCAACAAGTGCAATACTTTTATCAGTATATTCCTGCACAGCGGCTTCTGCATCTTTTGCAGCATCTTCACTTAAACCATCTTTTTGCAGTTTCTTAATTTGCTCAATAGCATCACGTCTAATGTTTCTAATAGCTATTTTTCCTTGCTCACATTCGGCAGAGGATTTTTTCACTAATTCCCTTCTTCTTTCTTCGGTTAATGGTGGTAAAAATAAACGAATTTGAACACCATCATTTTGTGGGGTAATACCAATATTCGCCATTAATATGGAACGCTCAATTGGTGCAAGCATATTTTTCTCCCAAGGTTGAATGCTAATGGTCCTTGCATCCAACACTGAAATATTTGCTACTTGACTAATGGCAGTTGGTGCACCATAATAATCAACAGTTAATCCATCAATCATTGTTGGACTTGCCTTTCCAGCTCTAATTTTTGTAAGTTCAGATTCAAGATGTACAATGGCTTTTCTCATTGTATCCTGAGCATCATCCAATATCATAGAAATCTCTTCGTTCATAAGTTTTTGTTTATCGGGACAAATATAAGTTGTGGTATTTATTTGTTACATAAAAATGAGGCTACTGCTTTTGAAATATGCCTAACATTTAACAAATACTATATTTGCTATCTATGTTTTCAAGGTTTATAAATTTTAAAACAATACTTGCAATTATTGCCATCTTTATAGTTACAGGCAGTATTTTTTATTCGCAATACATTGCAAAAAAAATTGCTGTTGATGAAAGAAGGAAGATTGAACAATGGGCAGAAGCAGTGAAAACAAGTAGCGACCCAACAGCATCAGTAAACAATCTTGCAAGCAAAATATTAATTGAAAACAGTATAGAAATTCCAATAGTTTTAGTTACCGAAAAAGATGAATTGCTTGACTACAGGAATTTAGATACGCTAAAGATTAAGCAGGATAAAAATTACATTAAGAATAAGATTGAAGTATTTAAAAATTTGCATCAACCTATTGAATGGAAAAATCCTTTGGACAGCACACAAATCAACAGGGTTTATTATGGCGAATCGAAATTATTAAATGAGGTAAGGTACTACCCTATTGTGCAATTAGTAATCGTTATTTTATTTATTGCTGTGCTATTAATGCTGTTGCAAATAAACTACAAAAGCACTCAAAACCAAGTGTGGGCTGGGCTTGCAAAAGAAACTGCACACCAGCTTGGCACTCCTGTAAGTAGCCTTGAAGGTTGGCTTGAAATGTTGAAAGAGGTTAAAGGCAACGAGAAAATTGTGCCTGAAATGGAGAAGGATATTAACAGATTGCAATTGATTAGCGATAGGTTTGGCAAGATTGGTAGCACGCCACACCTGGAAGAAAAAAATATTGTTGCACAAGTGCAAATGATGATGGATTACATAAAAAAACGTGCTGGGCAAAATGTTAATTTCAGCCTTGTATCAAGCAACGAAAACATTGCTGCACACATTTCTCCACCATTGTTTGATTGGGTAATTGAAAACTTATTGAAAAACGCTCTTGATGCTATGGTTGGCAAAGGAAAAATAAGCATCAACATTTTTGAAGATGCCAATAAAATTTTTATAGAGATTGCAGATACAGGCAAAGGCATTAACAAAGCCAATATTGATAAGGTTTTCAAACCTGGCTTTACTACAAAAAAACGTGGTTGGGGTCTTGGCTTAACACTAACAAGAAGAATTGTTGAACAATACCATAAAGGTATTATTTATGTAAAGCAAAGTGAGGTTGGCAAAGGAACTACGTTTAGAATTGAGATAAAAAAGTAATACTAATTGTTCTTAACGAATAATGCTTTTAACTCACTTGCATCATCCGGTTTTAGTTTACCACCAAGTATTAATCTTAATTGCCTTCTACGTAAGGCACCTTCATACATTTCTTGCTCCTCCTGCGTTTCAGGAATTACTGATGCAACAGCACGTGGTTTATTGTTAGGGTCAAGTGCAACAAAAGTTAAGTAAGCTTCGTTGCTTTCATATTTATATTGGTGCAAACTATCCTCACCCCAAACCTTTAAATGTATTTCCATAGAAGTGTTAAATGCACGAGTAATTTTGGCTTCTATTCTCACCAAATTCCCAAGTTTGATAGGTGTTTTAAAACTAATATTATCAACACTTGCTGTCATACAAGGTGCATTGCTATGACGAACAGCAACAATGCCAGCAGCAATATCCATCCAATACATTAAACGACCACCCATTAAATTTCCAAAAGTGTTGGTATCATTTGGCAACACCAATTCATTCATCACTGTATAGCTTTCAGATACTTTTTTTGCTTCCATCTTGTTGTTCAAAATATTTTTATTAATGCAATGCAAACATATAGCGATAGCTGTGTTGCAAGGTTGTTAAGAAAGGAATTTGTTTTAACGTAACACCATATTATCAATCAATCTTACACCTTCGATAAAAGCAGCAGTAAGAATTACCAATGGCGTTGTTCCATCCCACAACTCAATTGGTTCAAGTGTTTCAGCATTTGCAAAATTTAAATAATCAATGCTGTCAAATCCATTTTTATAAAAAAATTGTTTCGTATCTTCAATCAATTCAACACTATTTGTTATACTTATTTTTTCTTTTATTTTATTAAATGAATTATAGATGATTGTTGCTTTTTCTTTTGCATCATCACTTAATCTTCTGTTTCTGCTACTCATTGCAAGTCCATTTTCTTCACGAGATGTTGGGCAAATAATAACATCAATATCCACATTCATTATTTCTATCAACTTCTTCAAAACTATACATTGCTGGTAATCTTTTTGCCCAAGAAAAAGTTTATTGGGTGTAATAATATTTAGTAGCCTCTCAACTACCATACACACACCATTAAAATGTCCAGGGCGATAAGCACCTTCAAAAACAGTTTCTATAAATCCCAAATCGTATTGCTTATTTTGATCAAAATTTCTTGGATAAACCTCATCAACATTTGGCAAAAACAATACGTCACATTTTGCCATTTCAAGCATATAAATATCCTGTTCAATGGCGATAGGATATTTTTCAAAGTCCTTGCTATCATTGAACTGTGTGGGATTTACAAAAATGCTACAAACAGTAATGTCGCAAGCTGATTTGCTTTGTTTAACCAATGAAATATGCCCTGTATGTAATGCACCCATTGTTGGTACAAAGCCAACGCCTAAACCACTTAGCTTTTGTTGTTGAATGTATTGATGAAGTTGTGATACTGTTTTGAAAATTATCATTATTTGAAAACATTGATTAACAAAGTTGAATTAAAACTCATTATCATAACTATATATTCGCCATAAATATTAAAAATGCTTACACCACAACAACTTATTTCAGAATATAAATTAAATCCACATCCTGAAGGTGGTTATTACAAAGAGTCTTATCGTTCAGAAACAATTATTCCCAAACGTGCATTACCAAAGGGTTTTAAAGGAGATAGAAATGTTGCTACTGCCATTTACTTTTTATTAGAACAAGGAAATTTTTCTGCTTTTCATAGAATTAAAAGTGATGAGTGCTGGCATTTTTATTATGGCGATCCATTGAATGTTTATGTTATTGATAAGGATGGCGAATTAATAACCTTTACACTTGGTAATGACATCACTAAAGGTCAGTTTTTTCATTACACAGTTCCTGCAAATTGTTGGTTTGCTAGTCGCCCCTTAAAAGAGTCTTCGTTTTCGTTTGTAGGTTGCACCGTTGCACCAGGTTTTGACTTTGAAGATTTTGAACTCGCAAAAGCCGATGATCTTTGCAAACAGTATTCTCAGCACGAAACAATTATAAGAGAGTTATGCAGATTGTAACACAAAAAAGCCTCGAAGTGTAAAACTTCGAGGCTTTTTTGTGTTGTATATAACTTAATACTTTGAATTATTCCACCACCAATTTCTTAGTAGTTTTTCCTTCGCTTGTAATAATACTTACAAGATAAAATCCTTTAGCTAAGTTAGAAACATCAATATTATTGTTGCCCATACTTAATGCTTGTGTTTTTACTTGTTTACCATACAAATCAGTAACTACAGCACTTCCAGCACCAACCAATGTATTAACTTGTAAGTTAACAATTGATTTTGCAGGATTTGGATACATTGTAAATTCAGAATTGTTAGTTGTAGATTGTACGCTAGCGACACCACGAGCTACAGAGCAGTTTCCTACGGTGAATGTTACACTTCTGCTGTTAGAACAAAGATGAGCATCTGTATAAGTGTAAGTAACTGTTGCAGTACCTGGTGCTACTAATGTTATTAATCCACCACCACCTGTTACAGTGAAGATGTTGTTGTTACTACTGCTCCAACTACCACTACCTGTACTATTGCCACTGTTAGGGCTACCAACTACAGTAAAATGATTTGGTGCACCTGCTTTGTTTAAGCAGAAGCTACCACCAGGACCATTTTGAGGATTTACAGTACCTGCTGCATATTGAATTGTAGGTACTCCTGGGGTAGCATTAACAGTAACAGTATATGTTGCTATACCAGAGCAACCACTATTCGTTACTTTATAAGAGATAACTGCTGAACCTGCACTGTTACCTGTTACAACACCACTGTTATTTACAGATGCAATACTACTTGAAGGAGTACTCCAAGTTCCACCACTAACACCACCTAAGTTTGTTGTAAATCCTTTACAGATATTATTACCATTGCTACTTGTAATAGTACCAATTGATCCTTGTTGTGCTACTGTAACAACACTAAATGCACTTGATACACAACCATTAGATGCAGTTTTAGTGTAATTAATCGTATCAGTTCCATTTGCAAGAGCTGTAACAGTACCTACAGCTCCACCAGATGTTGAAACTGTTGCAATTGCAGTATTACTGCTACTCCAAACACCACCACCTTGAGTGTTTGAGTTGTAAACAGTAAGTGTATTTCCTATGGTACAAATTGTTCCACCTGTAGAAGTACCAACAGCAGGGCTTGTTCTAACAGTTAATACAATTTGATTGCTATTTGCTGTGCCTGTAGTTTGACAGTTATTGTTTGCAGAAAGTACACAGCTAACAGTATCGCTGTTTGCAAGTGTATTTGATGGGAAAGTAATAGCTGAACCACTACCTACATTTACACCATTTTTTAACCATTGGAACGTTGGTGAAGTTCCACCATTTGTTGCATTTGCTGTGAATGTTACACTATTACCACTACATACATTTGTAGTTGCAGTAGAAATAGTTACCGAAGGCGTAACAGGCGAACAAGCATTTGCTAAAATTACGTTACCAAGAGATGTCACACTTGTAAGTGTATTTGCATTAGAACCAACATTTGGAGCTTTTATTGACCAACTTGAACCATAAACATAACCTAATACTGAGCCAGAATTTGCACCACCTACTAAGTCTCCACCTGTATAGCTAAGTGTTGCACTGTATGCATCAAATGCAAGTGTGTTAACATTACCTAAAGTCCAATATTTGTTGATGTATGCACTACCACTTACAGGTGCAGAAGCATAGTTTGGTACAGCAGTAATTGGTGTGTTGAAACTTGCAACAACATCACCAGCAGTTGAAACATTTGCAAATGTTAAGCTAACTGGTAAATAGTTTGAAGCATCACCCAATTCAAATGTTGCAGTTACATTAGAACCAGCAGCTACCCTTTTTTGTAGTTTACCACGAACCCATCCACTTGAACGACTTACATTAGCAGTAGTCGTAAGTGTGTTTCCATTCATATTTACAATACCATTAG
>JANYEP010000054.1 GCA_025363075.1 Chitinophagaceae bacterium
TGTGAATATTTCTCGTTTAAATACTTATTCTCAATATCGTGGTGGTACAGAGCTTTCACTTACTTATCGTGCTACTTTAAACAAAAGAACGGCAGCTGGAAACGCTGTACGTTGCCCAGGATTCTAATAGTAGCATACAAATTTTTTTAAAATGCCTCATTAAAAAATGAGGCATTTTAATTTTGATGAAGGTAATCTTTTATTTTTTTTAAATTAACTGCATTTAATTCAAATTTTATTTTGTTGAAATGTCTCATACCTATATTTTTGCAACCCATTTGAAAAAGTGGAATACGGATTGGGTTATTGTGTAATGGTAGCACTACAGTTTTTGGTTCTGTCTGTCTAGGTTCGAATCCTGGTAACCCAACAACAAAAAAGCGAGTTGATATATCAACTCGCTTTTTTTATCTAAGGCATAAATCTATGAAATTACTTTAGTAATTTCTATATCTTCAGTTATGCAGTTTTTTAATTTAAATATTTTGTAGAGAATTTAGTTACTGTTTTGTATGGGACAAAAAAAACGCTTCAAATTGAAGCGTTTTTTTTATTGTATTAAGAATTTTAAAGAGTAATAACGCTATTTGTAGCACCATAAACATTAGCAGCGAAACTATCAGCAGTTGTATCATTAACCCATTCTGTTTCGTTCACTAAATACTTAAATTCGTGTACAGAATCTTTTGGCAAGTTAACTTCAGTAACAAAGTTTCCACCCTTTTTTTTGCTTAATTCAACTGGAGTTACCCAATCGTTATTTAAACCAAGTATGGCAATTTTTTCAGCTGTTTCGTTTTCAATAGAAAATTTCACTTTGCAATAATCTTTTGTCTTTAAGTAAGTTTTTTGAATCATTTGTTTTTTGTTTTAATGTAAATAATTTCTCCTACAGCAGTGCAATTGGTGGTAAATAGCAATTATTTAACTAACATTAATACAGATATGAAGAAAACGTAACCCAGTAAAGTGTAAGAAATTAAAATGAAGCACAAATTATGACTTACTTCTGTTTTTACTTAAAAGCCACATAAAGCCACTAATGCAAATAGCAATAATGAGCCACAACCAACTTAAGTCAATAATTGCAGTAAAAATGGTTGATGGTTTCTTTTTATCTTTTTCCATCATTAATAAGCCAATATCTCTTGCCAAAACACTCATTGATATAGAGTCCAAGCCATTATAAGGAGCATCCAACCTACCTCTCATTATATAGTTTTTATCAAGCAAAACAAATCTATCAGTATGTGCAAATGTTGGATCTACTTTAGCATCTTTAAAATCGCCTAATTTCAAAGCTTCAAAAATGAAGTTATAAATACTATCTCTATTACCCGTTAAAAGCCACCAATTATCTGGATTTATTCCAAATTTGTCAGCATACATTCTTAGTTGAGGTACACTATCACTTTCTGGGTCTATTGAAAGTGAAATAAATTGAACAACAGATGTATCTACTTTCAACCTGCTTTCACCACCAGTTTTAAAAGACCCCTGTAAAGTCTTCATACTTCGTGTAAGGCGTGGGCAAATACTTGCACAATGTGTAAAGAACAAATCAATTACAATAGTTTTATTTTTTATGTCATACAAACTAACAGTATCGCCTAATTGATTTACAAGTTTAAAATTGGCTGTTTTATGCCAAATGCTATCGTAAAATGTTTTGCCATTTTTTTCTTTTTTTACAACATCTTCAAGCAATAGATTCCTTGGTAATATGACAGTACCATCGCTAAAATATTTTAAAGCAAGATAACAAGAAATAGGAATAAGAATAGTTAAGCAAATGGTAAGTATTGATTTATTATTCATTTGTAAGAATTTTAAAAAAAAACCACCGCAATGCGATGGTTCAATATTTCAGATAGCAAATTTATTTAAAAAATTATTTATGTTCTTCTGCTTTGTGTTCTTCTTTAGCTCCTTCAGATTTTTCACCTTCTTCAGCGTGATGTGCTTCTTGAACTTTTACATTTATTTGTTCGTGTAAATGTTTATCGTATCTATTTCTTAAGTTACTGTAAGAATTTCCTTCATATAAAAAAGAAGTAATAAACCAAATAAATAACGATAATGGAACTACAATAGTCATTATCATATTTTTTATTTCGTGCTTTAAATGCATAAAATAAGCGACAATGTAAAATGCTTTAACCAGCATCAGAATCAAGATTACTCCTTTAATAAACAAAATACCACTTGGTCCAAGAGATTGTTTAGAAAAGTACATCCAAAAGCCTAAGCATAACTCTACAATTGTTAAAATACTAAGTATCCAAGTTATTTTCCAAACTTCTTTTTTGGCTGCTTTATATGTTTCTGCGTTTAAAGTATGTTCCATTCGTATTTACGATTTTTTGATTTTTGATTAACGATTGATAGCGATATTTAAAATTATACAAGATAGAAAAGTGCAAATACAAAAACCCAAACTAAATCTACAAAGTGCCAATAAAGTCCAGCCTTTTCTATCATTAAATAGTGACCTTTTTTCTCGAATGTATCATTCAAAGTCATTATCAACATTATAATATTTATTACAACACCACTAAATACGTGAAAGCCGTGAAAACCAGTAATAGTAAAGAAATAGTTGGTGAAATTTGTTGTTGCGTGAGTGCCATCTGCATTGATAAATGGATTTAAACCCCACCAAGCTCCTTCAGCGTGTAAATGCATCCACTCCCAGGCTTGGCAACCTAAAAACATTGAACCAAAAAGAATAGTTAAAATTAAATTATTTACAACACCTTTTTTATCTTTATGATGACCAGCTTGTACTGCAAGAACCATAGTTACAGAACTTACAATCAAGATAAAAGTCATTATACTAACAAACACCAATGGAGCAGGGGCAGACCCAGCAACTTTAAATGGATAAGAACTGAAAACGTGGTTAGGATCAGGCCACCCATTTGTAGAAAAACGAATGGTACCATAAGAAATAAGAAATGCTCCAAAAGTGAAGGCATCACTCATTAAAAAGTACCACATCATTACTTTTCCATATTCTAAATTGAATGGGCTTTTACCACCACTCCACCATTTTGTGTTATGAACTGCAGTTGTTGACATATGTTGGTTCTAAAATTTCGTGGCAAAAATATTGGCTAAAGGTTAAACTTGTACTATTTGGCAAAACTATTTTTAAAAATACTACTCAAATTACAGTGTAATATCCTAAAACAATTCTTTAACTACATTCCTAATCACTTTTGGTTTGCCCAAAGTGTAATAATGAAGCACGGGAACACCAAACTTTTTTAGCTCTTTGCTTTGTTGCAACAACCATTCTGTACCAACAATTTCAACCTCAGCATCTGTCTTGCATTTCATAACAGCGTTGGATAAATCTGTAGGAATATCAACGTGAAAAATGCGAGGCAAAACGGTTAATTGTTTTTTTGTGGTAATGGGTTTTAAGCCTGGAATAATGGGAGCAGTAATGCCCATTTCTTTACAACTTTTTGCAAACTCAAAAAACTTTTGGTTGTCAAAAAACATCTGTGTCATAATAAATTCAGCACTTGCATCAACCTTGTTTTTTAAATGGTTTAAATCAATTTCGAGATTGGGTGCTTCAAAGTGCTTTTCAGGATATCCTGCAACGCCCACACAAAAATTTGTTTTGCCACCATCTCTAATATCTTCATCTATGTAAATACCATTGTTCATACTATTTGCTTGCTTAAGCAAATCAATGGCATAATGGTTTCCATCTTTTTCTGGTTCAAAACTTGCTTCGTTTTTTGCAGCATCGCCACGCAGTGCAAGTATGTTATCTATGCCTAAAAAATTAAGGTCAATTAATGCATCTTCAGTTTCTCGTTTTGTAAAGCCACCACAAATAAGGTGTGGCACTGCATCTATTTTATAATGGTTCATTATAGCTGCACAAATGCCTACAGTTCCTGGTCTTTTGCGTACTTCAATTTTTTCAAAAGTGCCGTCCGATTTTTTCTTAAACATACTTTCACTTCTGTGATAAGTAACGTTTATCCAGCTTGGTTTAAACTCCATCAATGGATCTAAATGATCGTATAAAGAAGATATTGTTTTGCCTTTTAATGGCGGCAAAACCTCAAACGAAACCAATGTATCTTTTGCCTGTGAAATGTGTTCAGTTATTTTCATTTGTCTGTAAAATAGTTTGCGAATTTATGTGTTAATGCTTAATGGAACACAATGACTCGGATAAAACGGATTATTTTAGAAGATAAAACAAAATCCGTGTGTATCTGTAACATCTGTGTTATCCGCGTGCAATCAATTTTATAAGTCAAGTTCTTTTGCAGGATCCCAATATTTTTTCTTGAAATCAACCACTGTTTCTTTCTCAACTTTCGTTCCTTCTTTCTCCAATAATTCCTGCATTAAAGTTGGTGTTGCAAAATGTGCCTTACCACTCAACATTCCATTTCTGTTTACAACCCTGTGGGCTGGAACCTTTGGTTTTACTGTATGTGCAGCGTTCATAGCCCAACCAACCATTCTTGCACTCAACTTAGTACCAAGATAATTTGCAATAGCTCCATAGTTGGTAACACGCCCTTTTGGTATTTGGCGAACCACAGCAAAAACATCTTCAAAAAAAGAATATTCCTTTGGCATAAAAAAGTTTGTGGTTTATGGTTGATAGTTTGTTTGAATTCTTTGTTTCAACAATTCTGCTTTTCTTGGTTCAGGAACATTTTTATAATCGAAAGGGCAGTTCTTGCAACCATTGCCACAACAATATCCCCTGCTTAAAAGATATTCAGCAGTAAAAGCTACAAAACCACTGGGGCTGTAGGTTTCATCATCATCAAACTGCTGCTTGTTCATTGATAATTCTTTTTAGTTCTGCATCTTTTTCTATAGGTAAATCAACATCAATTTTAAACTGTAAATAGTGTATCCTGTTGCTTTGTGCAATATCCAAACTTTCGTAATGAGTTTTAATAAATAGCTCAGGTTTCAGGTTTTGTTGCTGGTATAAATTGTCGTAATCAACAATAACTTCAAGGTTATATAATCCAATAACAGTTTTGGTAAAATGGTATAAATCTGGGCTATCCGTTTTTAAATGTACCAAACCATCTTGCTTTAACACTTGCTGGTATAACCTTAAAAATTTAGGATGTGTTAATCGTTTACTTGCTTTGGATAAACGAAGTTGAGGATCGGGAAAAGTTATCCAAATTTCAGCTACTTCATCTTTCAAAAAATATTCTGGCAACTTATCAATTTCTGCCCTTAAAAAAGCTACGTTGTTAAGGTTTTCATCTAAAGCAGTTTTAGCACCACGCCAAATCCTGTTGCCCTTAATGTCAATGCCAATAAAGTTTCTGTCATTATATAACCTTCCTTGACCCACAGAATATTCGCCTTTGCCACAAGCTAATTCTAAAGTTATAGAATGATTGTTTTTAAAATATTCATACCATTTACCCTGCATTTCTGTACTATGTTGAAATACATTTTCAAACACATTAATTTCCTCGAATCGTATTAATTTTTTATGACCCATATTTTATTTTAACGCAGCAAAAGAACTTATTTATTTTTTGTATCCTTATTTTTACTTTGAGAATATTATAGAAACTGAAAATTTTTGTTTATGACAACAGCCAACATCAGAAAACAATTGACAAATTATCTTCAAATTGCCGATGAAAAAAAACTTAAAGCCATTTATACAATGGTTGAAGATGAGATTAATACAAATGAAAATGATTGGGATGATGATTTTGTAAAAGAATTAAAAAAACGCAGTAGTGATTTTGTTAATGGAAAAACTAAATCGTACAGCTGGGATGAAGTTAAAACCTCGGCAATAAAGAAACTTAAAACTAAGTAATAATGTCTCTCTTGGTTAAGTTTAATATAATTGCTCAAGAAGAGTTTATTCAAGCCTTTGAGTGGTATGAATTAAAACAAGAAGGGCTTGGCAAAAAGTTTATTGGTTCTGTAGAAAAAAGAATTACACAAATTTCAAATTATCCCGAAAGGTATTCAAAGACAAAACTAAGTTTCAGGCAAGTCAAAATAGAGAATTTTCCCTACTCTATTATCTATGAATTTTTCAAACAAAAACAATTGGTTCATATTGCTGCAATCTATCATTCTAAACGCAATCCTAAGTTGAGATTTAGGAAATTAAACTAATCACTACAAACTTATTTTATGCCTGTCATTCTTCCAGTAAATAATATCTCACCAAAGTTTGGAGAAAATAATTTTATCGCTCCCAATGCAACAATTGTTGGGCAAGTTACCACAGGCAATGATTGCAGCATTTGGTTTAATGCTGTTGTACGTGGCGATGTAAATACTATTAGCATTGGCAACAAAGTAAATATTCAAGATGGTGCTGTAATACATTGCACCTATCAAAAACACGCTACAACCATTGGCAACAATGTATCTATTGGCCACAATGCTTTGGTACATGGCTGCACTTTGCACGATAATGTTTTAGTAGGTATGGGTGCAATTGTAATGGATGGTTGTGTTGTAAACAGCAATAGCATTATTGCAGCAGGTGCTGTAGTTTTAGAAAACACTATTGTAGAGGCTGGCAGCATTTATGCAGGTATTCCTGCAAAAAAAGTAAAAGATATTTCGCAAGAATTAATCAATGGAGAGATTAATAGAATTGCAAATAATTACTTGATGTATTCAAGCTGGTTTAAATAAAAAAAGGGCGTAGTAAATACGCCCTTTTTTTATTTAAAAATTAAATGATTAATTACTTCCAAAACCTCCGCCTCCTTTGGTTCTTTTACTTTCATCTTCTGCACCTGTTTCTCTTTGACGTGCAGATTTAACAGTAGTTTTACCAAAACGATATGTAAAATTTACTTTCAACTGTTGGCTTTCCCATTTAAAAGTACCAGTTAAACTTTGACCAGCAAAATTACTAGTTCCTTGCCACTTCATTGTGTTGAAAACATCACTTACTGCAACTTTAATATTGCCTTTTCCTTTCATAATTTGCTTGCTTACACCAACATCAACAAAGCCCATTGTTTTGCTTTTTAAAGTTCCTTCAGCAATTTGTGGCGTACTACCCCATCCACTCAATTCAGCTTTATAATTTTTGCCTAAATTAAATGTATGTTGCATATATAAATTAAGAACTGTTGCATCTAAATCTATAATTCTATTTACTCCAAAATCTGCTTTGTAGTGAGAGTAAAAAGCATTCAAACTATAGAAGCCACTATAAATTCCTTTTTGATAAAAATAGCTTACGCTTAAATTGATAATATCTTGAGTTGCTAAGTTTTTGTTGGTGATAAAACTTTTTGATTTTTCAGTTGTATCAATCAATTGGGCAAACATATCTTTTACGTGACTATAACTTAAAGTTGTTGTAAGTGCATAATGATATGTGTGTGATAGGCTGAACACATTAGTATATTGTGGTGTTAAATTGGTATTCCCTTTTTGATAAGTGTATTCATCCAATTTAAATTCAAATGGATTTAATTTTTGGTATGCAGGTCTGTCAATTCTTCGGCTGTAACTTAAACTCCATTGCTTCATTGGGTTTTTGTTAAACGTTAAAGAAGCACTTGGAAAAAAATCGGTATAGTTTCTCTTAAAAGTAGAATCATAGCCAGTCCAAACTGATGATGTATTACCAGTAACATCAGTATTCTCAACCCTTAATCCTATTTGATACATAATGCCATTTTTCAACTGCTTGTTGAAGTTGATATAGCCAGCATTTATTTGTTCTTTATAAATAAATTTATTACTTCTAAAACTGTCAACTGTCTTTGCATCTGTTGCAATGTTCGATACATTATAACGTTGAAAATCGTTTGTAGTTTTAATGTTACTTGCTTTTACACCAGCTTCTAATTTACCACCTGCAAACCTTTGTTCATAATCTACTTTTGCGTTTACAATATCAATAATACTTGGGCTAATCATTCTATAAAAAGCAGTATTATAAAGTGTGTTAGCATTATCGTAATAATAGTTTGGTTGTAACTGGTTGTTGTTGTTATCGTAGTGGCCATAGTTGGCATCAAAATTTACTTCGTGTCCGCTTGTATCAAGATATTTGTAGTTGCCATTAATGTTAATATTGTTGTTGTGCATTACAGATGAATTGTCAGCAATCAAAGTTCTTACAGGTGTTTTTGATGATATTACCTGCACGGGCGTTACACCATAATTTGTAATATCATTATTGGTGAAATTTCCATCAACAATAATTCCAAAAGTGTTTCTTTTATTGGCATAAAAGTCAATGCCAGTCTTAAAATTATGTGTTTGTGTTTTGCTGTCTAAGTTTCCTTTTTGGTCAAAACTTGTGTCACTTATTTCTCTGTAAATTGATAAAGAATTTATGTTTTTGCTATTGTTGTAGTTGTAATTGCCATACAGATTTACTTTACCATTGCGATGGTTTAAATTCACGCCAGCATTGTATTTTGGATAAGTACCAATAGCATACCCTGCATTAAAACTACCATTTGTACCATAAGCTTTATTCTTTTTTAAGCGAATATTTATAATGCCTGCATTTCCTGCTGCATCATATTTTGCACTAGGGTTTGTAATAATTTCAATGATTGATTTGTTGCAAAAAGGTGGTTGGATTATGTATCCACTTTATATATTGTTGGCAGGTG